>CAZNRF010000087.1:0-11092 GCA_964575075.1 uncultured Spirochaeta sp.
GGGGCAGGAGGCCTAATATGTTGACGTACGAGTTTATTGTTAACCTGCTTTCCGCCATGGTTCGTAACGCCGCGCCGATTGGTCTTGCGGCGATGGGAGCGGTCGTGTGTGAGCGCTCGGGCATCGTGAATATCGCCATGGAAGGAATCATGACGATCGGGGCGTTCACCGCGGCGATTGTGGCCGGGGCCACGGGAAATCCCTGGCTCGGTCTGCTGGCGGCGATTATCTTCGGTGGGATCTTCAGTATGCTCCACGCCTTCGCCACGGTGAGCTTGCATCTCAACCACGTGGTGAGCGGAGCGGTGCTAAACGTCTTGGCCCTGGGGATCACCGCGTATCTGATGATTCTCATTGTGGGCCATCCGGGGACCACCGATTCCATTCCGGTGAGCCTTTCCGCCTACCGCTGGGCGATTCCCGGGTTGTCCCGTATACCGATTCTCGGACGGATGTTTTTCAATCAGACGCCGATCGTCTACTTCGGATTTATCATGATTCCCCTGTTCACCTGGTTTCTCAATCGCACCAAGGTGGGCCTCCACGTGCGCGCCGCCGGTGAACATCCGCTGGCATTGGAGACGATCGGGGTATCAGTGTACAAGATGCGCTATCTCGGCGTGCTGGTGAGCGGTCTTGTCGGTGGTATAGCCGGGGCGTATCTCTCTATCGAGGGTAACGTGAGCTTTACCGAGGGAATGACCGGTGGTCGCGGGTTTATCGCCATGGCGGCGATGATTTCCGGTGGATGGCATCCGGTGGGAGCGTTTATCGCGGCGCTGTTTTTCGGCCTCGCCGATGCGTTGCAGGTGCGCTTTCAGGTGTTCCGGGTGCTCAACGTACCGGAGGAGGTCTTTATCGTACTGCCGTATGTACTCACGATTGTTGCCGTAGCCGGTCTGGTGCGACGCAGCCGGCCCCCCAAGGCGGTGGGTACCGATTTCATGATCGAACGGACGGAAGACTGACTGACCGGCGGCTATTGGTGGCGGAGCGATATAGTACGTTAGTGAGGAATTGTGCGTTGCGAACGGGACGTGTATAATTCACGTTCGAACGATGGAAACCAAATCCCAAAAGGAGGGATCGCAATGAAAAGGATGATGAATATATTGCTGCTACTGGTTGTAGCGGCGGCGATGGCGTTTGCCGGTGGGCAAGCTGAAGAGGGCGCGGCGCAAGGTGATGAGCCCATGGTAGCTGCCATGGCCACCGACGTTGGTGGTCTCGGGGACAAGAGCTTTAACGACGGCGCCTTCGCCGGTCTGGAGATGGGCGAAGACCTCGGCTTTGAGGCGCGGGTTGTAGAGTCCAACCAGCAGACCGACTACATTCCCAACCTCACCGGCTTGGCGGAAGATGGGGCGGAAGTCGTCTTTGCCGTGGGATTTCTCATGGAAGAGGCGGTGAAAGAGGCCGCTCGCATGAATCCCGACACCTATTTTGGTGGTATCGACATCGGTGGCGACCCGGATATCCCCAACTTTCAGGGGATCCTCTACAAAGAAGAGCAGAGCGGATTCCTCGCCGGAGTTGTCGCCGGTCACATGACAGCGGAGTTCTCCGATGCATCGGACAAACTGAACCCGGACCCCGTGGTCGGTGTGGTGCTCGGCATGTTTATTCCCCCGGTTGAGCGCTTTGAGGTTGGTTTTATCCAGGGTGTGAAGTACGCCAACTCCGACGTGGAAGTTCTCTCCGTTACCGCCGGTGACTTTGTGGACCAGGCCCGCGGCCGTGAAGCGGGACTGGCCATGATCGAGGAGGGCGCGGACATTGTCTTTCACGCTGCCGGTCTCACGGGGCTCGGGGTGATTGAAGCCGCTCGTGATAGTGACGTGTTGGCGATCGGCGTTGATGTTGATCAGAACGATGTTGCTCCCGACACGGTGCTCACCAGCGCCATTAAGAAGATCCCGGAATCGGTGTATGTGGTTCTCGAGAGCGTTGTTGACGGGACCTTTGAAGGTGGAACGCAGACGTATGGTCTGGCGGAAGACGCCACCGGAATCGCGCCGTTCCACGGATTTGACGACATTGTGCCTCAAGAGGTAAAAGACGCAGTTGAAGAGGCGCGGGAAGGCATCCTCTCCGGTGAGATTGAAGTGGCTCAGACCCGCGGAGAGATTCAGGACCTTCTGGACTGATCACTTCGGTATTGAGGAGTCCATGGGAGCCGCGTGGTGGCACCCGGGACTCTGATCTTGAAACGATCGGCTCGGCGGTTATCCGCGGGCCGATCTTTTTTTTGTAAGGAGCAGCATGATGGATCAACGGATGGAGGCGGTGCAGACCGCCGCCCGGTTTATCGAAGAGAACACCTCGGTGAAGCCCTCGGTAGGCCTCATCCTCGGCAGTGGGCTGGGAGTGCTGGGAGATCAGATCCCCGGGGCGGACGTGATCGACTACGCGGAAATCCCGGGGTTTCCGGTGAGCACGGTGGAGGGCCATGCGGGTCGGCTTGTCTTTGGAGAACTCGGCGGCAAGCGGGTGGTAATCATGCAGGGGCGCTTCCACTACTACGAGGGCTACTCCATGGATCAGGTGGTCTTTCCGGTGCGGGTCATGCAGCAACTCGGGGTGAAGACCGTGGTGGTGACCAACGCCGCCGGCGCCGTGAATGCGGGCTTCCTTCCGGGAGATCTTATGCTCATCAGCGATCATATCAAGTTGTTTACCGACAGCCCCCTGCGCGGTCCCAACATCGACGAGCTCGGTCCGCGCTTCAACGATATGAGCGCCGCCTACACGCCGGAGCTGCGGAGGCTGGCCAAACAGGTGGCGGTGGACCAGGGCATCGACGTGCGGGAGGGCGTCTACGCCCATATGCCGGGCCCCAGTTTCGAGACCCCCGCCGAGATCCGCATGCTCCGCACCCTCGGCGCCGACGCGGTGGGCATGTCCACCGTTCCGGAGGTGATTACCGCCGTTCACGCCGGTCTGCGCGTCCTTGGTATCAGCGCGATCAGCAACATGGCCGCCGGTATTCTCGATCAGCCCCTCAATCACGAGGAGGTCATGGAGACCGGCCGCCTGGTCCGGGACAAGTTTGTAGCGTTGGTGAAATCGGTAGTGGAGGCGATGTGATGGGTATGAAGAGTGTGACCATCCTGGATATGCCCGCCAACATCATCCGGGACGCCGCCCTCGCCGCTGAGGGAAACCGCAAAATCGAGTGGGTCCGGCGGAACATGCCGATCCTGCGGGGCCTGGAAGAACGGTTTGCCCGGGAGCGGCCCTTTGAAGGGCTCCGGGCGGCGGTGAGCGTGCACCTGGAAGCCAAGACCGCCTACCTGGCGCTGGTACTTGCCGCCGGCGGTGCTCAGGTGAGCGTCACCGGGAGTAATCCGCTCTCCACCAAGGACGATGTGGTGGCGGCCCTCGCCGACCGGGGCTTGCACGTCTACGCCTGGCGCGGTGCCACCCGAGAGGAGTTTGAGCACCACCAGCTCACCGCGCTCCAGGTGACCCCCCACGTGGTGATCGACGACGGCGGAGACCTGGTACACCACCTCCATGAGGGAGCCGCGGCGTACGCCGGGGAGTGCCTCGGTGGCTGCGAGGAGACCACCGCCGGCGTGTTGCGCAACCAGGCGCGCGCCGCCGCCGGTCAATTGCGCTTTCCCGTAATCGCCGTCAACGACGCCCTCATGAAGCATATGTTCGACAACCGCTACGGCACCGGCCAGAGCACGATGGATGCGATTATGCGCACCACCAACCTGGTGGTCACCGGGCAAACAATCGTGATCGCCGGCTACGGCTGGTGTGGCCGGGGCATCGCCGAGCGCGCCGCGGGTATGGGGTCGCAGGTGATCGTCTGCGAGGTGGACGAGGTGAAGGCGCTGGAGGCGGTAATGGACGGTTATCGGGTGATGCCCATGGCCGAGGCGGCCCGACTGGGGGACTTCTTCGTCACCACCACCGGCGTCAAGGACGTGATCACTCCGGATCATTTCGCGGTCATGAAGGACGGTGCGATCCTGGCCAACGCCGGCCACTTCTACGACGAAATCGCCCTGGACGCCCTGCGGGAACAGTCGGCGGAGACGGTGGAGGTTCGGGAGAACCTGCAGGGCTATCGTCAGACCGACGGGCGCTGGATTAACGTAATCGCCGACGGAAAGATCGTGAACATCTCCGCCGCCGACGGCCATCCGGCGGAGATTATGGATACCAGCTTTGCGGTGCAGGCGCTGAGCGCGGAGTACGTGGTGACCCACGCCCGGCGGAGTGGCGGCCAGGGGGCCGGTGCCGGCCCGGTGAATGCGGGTCAGCACCGCTCACCCGAAGGCACCGCCGCCCTCCCGGCGGAGGTAATCCCCGTGCCGGCGGAGATTGATCGCGCCGTGGCGCGGCTCAAGCTCGCCGCCCTGGGGGTGAGCCACGACGCGCTCACCGCGGAGCAACAGGCGTACCTGGCGGACTTCGACAAGTAAGCACCCCAGACGGTAGCGGCCGGCGGTGGGCGAGGGCGCTCACGGTAACCGCCTGCGGTCGATCTAACCCCCGATCATCCGCCGCGCCGGGCCGCGCTATTTGTCGCTGGTGAGCGCAAATCCCCGCATGAACTGTTCCTGGAGCGCGATAAAGATGACCAGGGGCGGGATAATCGAGACGAGGGCGCCGGCCATCACCTGCCCCCAGTACACGCCTTCTCCCACACCGATAATCAGGTTGAGGCCCACCTGAACCACCTGCCTCGAGTCATCCCGGATGATTACGCGCGGCCAGAGGTACTGGTCCCAGACGTAGACGAACTGAATGACCGCCAGCGCACCGATCGTGTTGGCGCTCATCGGCACCAGCACGCGGAACAGAAAGCTCCAGGGACCGGCGCCGTCGATGCGGGCGGCGTCGCCCAGGTCCCGTGGAATCGACAGGAAGTGCTGCCGAAAGAGAAAGATGCCGGTGGCGCTGGCCATAAACGGCACGATAATCGAGCTGTAGCGGTTGGTCCAACCCAGCCCGAAGGGCGCCGGCTCGAAGAGCACCCGCAGCGGATTGAGCGCCCACCGGAAGAACACTCCCAGGGAGCCCGGCGGTTGCAGGGAAATCATATCAAACAGCCCTACGATGAGCACCTCGGTGGGCATCAGCAGCGTGAATAGGATGAATCCGAAGAGAACTCCCTTGAAGCGGACCGTGAAAAAGACCAGTACCATCGCCGCCAGAATCGAGAGCACCGTTTTCCCGGCCGTCACCGTGGTGGCGATCCACAGGGAGTTCGCGATGTAGCGCCCCAGATTCTGATCGGTCCAGACGATTTCCAGGTTTCGGAAGAACTCGGTGCCGGGGATGAGGCTCGGCGAGAGCACGGCCCCCCGCGTTTGGGTGGCTTTGATGATGGCGAAGAGAATGGGTGCCGCGATGATAAGCACCGCCAGGGACAGCACCACGTGCAGCCAGAGGGGGTCCTTCTTCTTGTACGTGGACGTGTACGTGTACGTATACGCCGTCGGCGGCGTGTGTGTGTCGATGCGCATGTCAGCCTCCCTCGTAGTGGACGCCGCTGCGTCCGAACCGGAACTGTGCCGCTGTCACGGAGACGGCCAGGATCATAAGAATCACCCCTTGCGCCGCCGCCAGCCCCATGTTGCTGCTGCCGCCGAAGCCGTCGCGAAAGATCTTCATAATGAGAGTGGTGGTGACACCGGTGTTGTTGGCGATTCCCCGTCCTACGGGACCACCGGAGGTGAGTATGTCGATGAGGCCGAAGACGTTAAAGAAGCTGTACGCCAGATTGGTAAAGACCAGAAAAAAGGTGGTGGGACTCAGCATGGGAACGGTGATCCTGAAAAACCGGGTCATGCTGCCGGCCCCGTCGATTTCCGCCGCTTCCGTGAGACTCGGCGGTACGTTTTGGAGCGCCGCCAGGTAGAAGACGATGTTATAGCCCAGATTTTTCCAGATCGCCGCCGATACCGCCACGCCAAATGCCAGTTGCGGGTTGTCCAGCCAGCGCGGTTTGATTCCAAAGAGTGAGGAGAGCACCTGATTGATCACCCCCACCTCCGGGTTGAACATGAACAGAAAGATCGTTCCCGCTATGGCCGGAGAGAGGGCGAAGGGCCAGATCAGCATGATGCGATAGAATCGGCCGCCTTTGACCGGTTTGGATGCCAGGGTGGCCAGGACCATGCCGATTGCGACACCGGGAGCGGTTACCAGCACGGCAAACAGGATCGTCTGAATGGTGGCCTGCCAGAACGCCGGGGCCTGTGGGCCGAAAAAGATCGCCCGGAAATTCTCCAGTCCGACGAACGATCGCGTACCCAGAATGAGATTGCTCCGATGCGTGCTCAGTACGAGGGACTGAATCACCGGATAGTAGAGAAACATCACCAGAATCAGAAGGGTGGGAAGCAATAGCACCCACCCGAGTCCGGGATGACGGAATATTGGACGATAGGTCACGACACCTCCATACGCGAAGGACCCTTCACCACGCGGTGAAGGGTCCGTGAACAGCCAAGGTATTATCACCCCGGTACGGTTACGCTCGGCGTGCCGGGCGGCGGTTGCACCGAAGTGACGCCGGTTCGAAACTACAGGTTGGCGTTGTACTCCCGAAGACGGTCGTCGGCCAGCTCTTTGGCTTCTTCCATCGCCTCCTCTACGTCCGTGCCCTGCAGTACCTTCCGGATCGCCTCTTCGATAATCGTCCGCGTGTCCAGAAAGCTGCCCATGAGCGCTCCGGCGGTGGCCGTGTTGGGAACGGTGTTCAGAAGCTGATCAAAGGCGGTGAAGGCGTTGGGGTCTTCCTCAAACCAGCCCTCATCTTCCAGGGCGTCCACCGAGGAGTTGCGCACCGGATAGTACCCGGTTAGCTTGTGCCAGCTCACCATGTTTTCAGTATTAGTCATGAAGAGCACGAAGTCCCGCGCCGCTTCTAGTTCGCGGGTGGGGTGGCCGTCCACCAGCCACACGCTGGCTCCCCCGATCACCACGCCGTTGCGCTCCACTCCGTCGGCGATCGGCATCAGGCCGGTGCCGAGCTCAAAGGAACCCTCCACCGCACTGCCGATGTTTCCCAGGTCGGCGGTGGAGGTGATATGGAACATCGCCTCCCCCTCCTGGAAGATCGCATCGCTGCCGCTCCAGTCCTCCAGGCGGCCGGTGTAGGTGTATAGATCGTTCCGGTTGAGCTCGTCGATCCAGTTTACGATGTTGTAGGCGGCTTCGCTGGTAAGATTGACCTCCGTGGCCAGTCCGCCACGACCGTTATCATTATTTACCAACGGTGCGCCCTGCTGCGCCATCCACTGCTCAAAAAACCAGGAGTGGAGGTTAAATCCGATTCTTGCGCCCTCTACGCCGGCGTCCCGCGCCTGTTCCAGCATCTCGATCACCTCACTGTACGTCTCGGGCGGATTTTCCGGATCAAGACCGGCCTCTTCCATCTTGTCCTTGTTGTAGTACAGGATCGGGGAGGAGCTGTTAAAGGGAATCGAGGAGATCTCTCCATCGATCGTGTAGTAGTTGAGGACCGGCTCGATGTAATCATCGGCGGGGATTCCCCCGACTTCTTCCACGGGCTTGAAGATTCCGGAGTCTACCGCCAGCTGGCTTCCCACCTCGAAGAGTTGTACCAGGTGCGGCGCATCACCTTGGCGAGCGGCGAGGGCGGCGGCCTGCAACGTTTCGCGGTAGGATCCTTTGCGCTCCGTTACCACGGTGAACTCGGGGTTCATCTCACTCCATTCGGCGGCCCGGTCCTCGATCCAGCCGGATCGGGGGGCGTCGCTGAAGGCGTGCCAGAACTGAATTTCCGTGGGGTCGTCGGCGGTGGGTTCCGCCTGGCCGGCAGCGAAGATGGCCGGTACGGCGGCCAACATCAGGACGACGGTGAACAACACCGTTGATCGAAGGGTAGTCATAGAGAATGTCTCCTTTGCGAATATTTTTATGACTTTTCCAGTAGAATCCTCTTGTGTGAGCTCCTCATGAGCATTTCGTGAGATCTCGATGAATCCATTACAAAACTGTAATCTTTCAGAAAGGTCCCGGTAATCCGGGAAACGTATCACACACCAAACGGATGCAGGTGAGGTTTCGATGGTTGAATTCGAATCGATAGAGAAAGACTATGGCGATGTGAAAGCGCTTGGGGGCGTGTCGTTCTCTATTCCCCAGGGCGGTATCGTGGGGCTCCTCGGTCCGAATGGGGCTGGGAAGACGACGTCCCTGCGGATTATGACGGGCTACCTGGAGCCCACCGCCGGGACGGTGCGCATCGCCGGGGAGGTGTTTACGCCGAACTCCGCGGAGCTCAAGCGCCGTATCGGATATCTTCCGGAGTCGGCGCCGCTGTATGGCGACATGTTGGCGTGGGACTACTTAATGTACGAGGCGCGCCTGCATGGGTTGAATGGGGCGGTGCGGGTGCCGGAGGTGATCCGCGAGGTGGGCCTCGGCTCCCACGCGCACAAACCGATCCGGGAGCTTTCCAAGGGCTATCGCCAACGGGTGGGTCTGGCTCACACGTTGCTCCACGACCCGGAGCTCCTGGTACTGGATGAGCCCACGAACGGACTGGACCCTAATCAGATCCTTGAGGTGCGGGCTCTCATCCGCCGAATAGCTGAGACCAAAACGGTAATCCTCTCGACTCATATCATGCAGGAGGTGGAAGCGCTGTGCCGTCGGGTGGTGGTGATCCACCAGGGCATGATCCGCTACGACGGCGCGATCGATTCCTTTGCGCCGTCGGTGCAGAAGATCCAGCTCCTCGCGGGAGACACCACCTCCGACGACCTCATAGCTGCGCTTGGCGATCTACCCGGTGTACGGGAAGCTGTTGTAGACGGCGGCGATCCTTCCTCCGAGCTGCTATCGGTGGTGGTCACCGGCGACACCGACGAAGACCTTCGGCCCCGAATCTTCCGGCTGGCGGCGGAGTCGGGGCGGTTCTCCATTTACGAGATGACCCGGGAGCGGACCTCGATGGAAGACATCTTTCACGAACTGACGACGCAGGAGGAGGTGCAGGATGAGCAATAGTTACACATCGCGGCTGCGCGGCACGTGGGCACTCTTTCGGCGGGAACTCTCCTCATTCTTTCAGACCCCGGTGGCGCATGTGGTAGGGGTGGTATTTCTGGGGGTAACGGCAACGCTGTTCTTCTCGGTGTTCTTTCTCTTTGAGCGGGCGGAGATGCGGCAGTTTTTTGGACTGCTTCCGTTGCTCCTCGCGCTCCTCATGCCGGCACTGGCGATGCGGGTGGTGGCGGAAGAGCGTCGCCGCGGCACGTGGGAGGTGCTCACCACCTTGCCAATCCGGAATGAAGAGATTGTGCTGGCAAAATTTGCCGCGGTGTTCGTGACCGGTCTGTTCATGATGCTTCCTACGGTCATTTTCGTTGGTACCGTGTCCTCCTTTGGTCCGCTGGACCTGGGGCCGGTTGTGGCCGGCTACTTTGGAGCGGTGTTGCTGACGGCGGTGTATTCGGCGGTGGGTATTTTTGCCTCCTCCGTAGCCCGCAACGAGACGGTGGCCCTCATCCTTGGGTTGGTGATCGCGCTGGGACTGGCGCTGATGGAAGGTTTTCTGGTGCTTATTCCGGCAGCCGCGGTATCGCTGGTGGAGTATCTGAGCTTGGGGTACCACTTCTCGGGTTTCACCCGGGGGGTGATCGATTCACGGTCGGTCGTGTATCTCATCTCGGTCACGGCCGCCTTTCTGATGCTGGCGCGGTACCGGTTGGACAGGATTCGGTGAGGGGGACACGATGAACAACGAACACCTGGTGTCGCGGGTCAATCTCATCCTCGGCGTGGTTGTACTCATTTTGATCAACCTGGTTGCATCCAACAGCTACGTCCGCCTGGACCTGACCGCAAACGATTCCTACAGTCTCTCACCGGCAACTCGCGAAACCCTCGCTCGCGCGGATGATCCGCTACGGGTAAAAGTATTCTATAACAGTGAGGTACCGGCGCCCTATAACGGCATTCGCCAGTATCTCCTGGATCTGCTCCGTGAGTTCGAGGCGGCAGGGTCGGAGGCGTTCAGCTACGAGGTGGTGGATACGTCTACCGAGGAGGGGCGTCGGGAAGCACAGCAGTACGGCCTACAGCAGGTGGAAATCCAGGAGGTCCGCTCCGATGAGTTTGCCTCCCGGGCGGTGTATATGGGGGCCGCCGTACTGTACGGCACCGTTGTAGAACGAGTTGACCGGCTCACCTCTACGGAAGGGCTGGAATACCGCCTCACCACGGCGATGCGATCGGCGATCACCCAGGTCGATACGCTCTCGGCCACCACTGAGGCGGTAGCGATGCAGGTATTTGCCTCTCCGACGCTGCAGGAGCTCCAGATCCAGGGCCTGGCGGAACTTGAAACGCAGATGACTGCGATCCATGAGCGAATCAACCGGGACACCTCCGGCAGAATCCAATTTGAGTACGTCGCACCGGAGACGGACGCGGCTATTGATCGCGTGGCCCAGGAATATGGGGTAGAGCCGGTACGCTGGCGCACCGATCAGGGCAACACGCGCCGGGGCCTGCTGGAGATCGTGTTAACTCACGGTGAGCGGGTAGAGCGCATTCCCCTGGAGATCTACTCCGGGGTGTTTGGCGGGTATACCCTGGCCGACCCCGGTGATATCGAAGACGCGGTACGGCAGGGCTTGCGGTCGCTGGTGGCTGCCAATCCTCGGATTGCCTATTCATTGTCCGCCGGGGAAAAGCACCCCGACGACGCTCAGCAGGGCGCCGGCCCGTTTGCGGAGCTGCTCGGTGAGTCCTACGAGCTGGTTACGGTGGATTTAGCGGAGGAAGGCGTACCGTCCGGCATTGAGACGCTCATCATTAACGGCCCCACTGAGGAGTACTCTCAAGAGGCCCGGTACCGTATCGACCAGTTTGTTATGGCCGGAGGTTCCGTGCTGATCTTTGTGGATCGCCACCAGCAGATCATTCCGTCGCAGCAGGAGATGATGGCCGGCGCTCAGCCCACCTGGGAGTACAACGAGACCGGTCTCACTGAGCTGATCGAGCATTGGGGTGCGCCGGTGGGAGATGCGGGTGTGCCGGATGAGGAGAGTTTTGTCTCTCGCGGCCGCGACGGCCAACAGCAGCTCTTCCA
>CAZNRF010000088.1:0-11087 GCA_964575075.1 uncultured Spirochaeta sp.
CCCATAATCGACATCCGATACGGACGGTCATCTCCGAGTTCAACGAAGAAGAGATTGCGGCGGCGATCCGACGGGAGGTGGAACGGGGAGGGCAGGTGTTCTTTCTCCATAATCGCGTGGAAACGCTTGAGAACGTCTCCCGGTTTATACAAAACCTCGTGCCGGAAATCATGGTGGAATATGCCCATGGAAAGATGGGTTCTACGGAGCTGGAAGACATCATGCACCGGTTCATCCATGGATCGTTCCAGGTGCTGGTGGCTACCACCATTATCGAGAACGGCATAGACATACCGAACGTCAATACGATTATCATTGATAGGGCCGACATGTACGGAATCTCGCAGCTGTACCAGTTGCGTGGTCGAGTCGGACGGAGTGACAAAGTAGCGTACGCGTATCTTTTTTATCCTGAGGAACGGGCGCTCTCTGAACTTGCAATGAAGCGCCTTCAGATTATCAGTGACTTCACTGAGCTTGGAAGCGGATTTAAGATCGCTTTGAAGGATCTGGAAGTTCGGGGAGCGGGTAATCTGCTTGGGAGTCAGCAAAGTGGAGATATTCTCTCCGTAGGATTCGACCTCTATCTGAAATTGCTGGATGAAGCGATTCGTAATCGAGGCGATGACAATACACAATTCTCCGAGGACGAGGTGTATCTTGAGTTGGAATACACCGGGTTCATTCCCGACTCCTACATCGAAGAACCAATGGAGAAGATGGAAGTGTACAAAAAGATTGCCGGGGTCTCCACGGAAAGTCAGCTGGAGTCGCTGATTGCGGAGATCGGGGATCGATTTGGGCCGATGCCGGATGAGGTGCAAAGCCTTCTGTCCTTAGCGGAGATCAGAATTCTCGCGCGGCGTTTGCA
This sequence comes from uncultured Spirochaeta sp., assembly GCA_964575075.1. Taxonomy (GTDB): domain Bacteria; phylum Spirochaetota; class Spirochaetia; order DSM-27196; family Alkalispirochaetaceae; genus Alkalispirochaeta. The sequence goes on from CAZNRF010000088.1 coordinate 872, forward strand.
TATCGCGTCCATGAAAGAGCGGCGTGGCCGCCTGCATGTTGAGTTTGGCAAGGTGGCGTCGGTATCGGTGGAGCGTGTGCTGGCGCTGATACAGAACTCCGGCGGGAGCGTGCGGCTCGATCCTCATCAAGCGAATGTGCTTATCATGGAGACCGGTAAAGTTGGGCTCAAGGAGAAATCAGAGTTTATTCGAGGCCGCCTTGCACAACTCTTATAAGCGTATGGAGAGTTTTACCGATGGACATCAACACTGACTTCGTAACAAAGCTTCGGGAGAACAGGAGTTTCGTGATACGGCAGGTACGGATGAGTCCTCATCAGAGAGCGGCATATGAGCGCCTATCTCCGAAATATGTTCTTCCCTTTGATGAGTCAGGACCAATTGACTTTGACTGGGATACTACGTTTGGTCGACAGGGGGCTCCCAGAATCATCGATATTGGGTTCGGTATGGGCGAGGCTTTGATCGAGTTGGCTGAGGCCAATCCTGACACGGATTTTTTGGGAATTGAGGTTCATAAACCAGGTATCGGCCGTGTCTTGGGGCAGGTAGAAGAGCGAGGTCTCACAAATGTTCGCGTTGTTCGGTACGACGCGGTGGTTGTGTGCCACCGTCTCATCCCACGGGACTCGATTGATGGGATTCACCTCTTCTTTCCGGATCCATGGCCCAAGAAGCGTCACCATAAACGTCGGCTTGTCCGTCCCGGGTTTCCCGAGTTGATAGCTCCTTTGCTACGATCCGGGGGATATTTCTATGCAGTTACCGATTGGGAAGACTACGCTGAAGCGATGCTTGAGGTATTGGACGGATCGCCGTACTTTGAAAATGCGGGTGGCCGCGGTTTCTCTCCGCCCCAGGATTGGCGACCGGAGACCGCGTTCGAACGCAAAGGACGCACGAAAGGGCATGCGATTTTTGAATTGATGTACCATCGTCGCTAACGCATTAACCCGAGCCGCGCTTACGCCTTCTTGGCGACTCTGTATATATATGCTACCGTCGGCGAATAACTATGAGTTTACAGAATTATTTTGACGAGCACGCCGATGCCGCGGCACGGTTCAGTTCAATCGATCCGTCTCTTCACCGCCGGTTTAACACCAAGCGTGGCCTGCGCAACGATGATGGGACCGGTGTACTTATCGGGCTCACTGAAATCGGTGAAGTTCATGGGTACTACATCGATGATCAAGAGCGAATGCCGGATGAAGGGCGCCTTTCGTACCGCGGCATCAGCGTATCTGATATTGTTGAGGGATTTCAGACCGATCGTCGCTTCGGGTTTGAAGAGGTTGTGTATCTTTTGCTACTGGGCAAGCTGCCGACTGCATCAGCACTTGAAGAGTTTCGGACGATCCTGGCCGAACGGCGTGCCCTCCCTGACGGATTCACCGAGGATATGATCTTGAGCGCCCCCAGCGACAACATTATGAACAAACTGGCGCGGTCGGTGCTGGCGGCGTATTCGTATGATCCGAACGCGGAAGATCTTTCCATCGAGAACGTGCTTCGCCAGTCCATCGAGCTTATCGCTCGCTTTCCCACCATGGTGGCCTACGGCTATCAAGCTAAGCGGCGCTACCACCACGGCGAAAGCCTGTATATTCATAGCCCCGATCCCACCAAATCCACAGCGGAGAATTTCCTCTCCCTCATTCGTCCCACCCAGGAATACACCGCCTTGGAAGCGGAGGTGTTGGACCTGGCCCTGGTTTTGCACGCCGAGCACGGAGGCGGTAATAACAGCGCCTTTACGATCCATGTGGTTACCTCGGCTGCAACCGATACGTACAGCGCGGTAGCAGCAGCGGTGGGATCCTTAAAGGGGGCGAAACATGGTGGCGCCGCTGGACGCGTTCGGGCGATGATGCGCCACATCGAAGAGCACGTCTCAGACTGGCGCGATGAAAAAGAAGTTGCATCATATCTGCGGGCGATCCTGCGACGGGAAGCGTTTGATCGTTCCGGTCTCATCTATGGGGTGGGCCATGCGGTCTACACGAAGTCGGATCCCCGGGCGGTGTTGCTCGGACGGAAAGCGGGGGAGCTTGCCCGCTCCGCCGGTGACGAGCGCCGGTTCGAGCTCTATGAGACAGTTGCCCGTCTTGCCCCGATCCTGTTTCAAGAAGAGAAACAGACCGACAAGATCATCTCGCCGAACGTTGATTTCTACTCGGGACTGGTTTATTCGTTGCTGAATATTCCGGAAGAGCTTTTTACGCCAATCTTCGCCGTCGCTCGAATCGCAGGATGGTCGGCGCATCGGATAGAAGAACTGGTCAGCGGGGGAAGAATAATTCGACCCGCCTACAAGAACATTGTGGGTCGAGCTCCCTACATTCCCATGGCTTCACGGGCATAACCGACTTCTCCAAAGCGCGAGGCCGTCCATACAGACGGCCCCGCAAAAAGCCATCGAAGCCGATTCAGTGCTCTTCCTGCTCCTCATACGTTGAATTGGCGATGATCTCATCGGCAATTTTCCCCTGTACCGGATCGTAATGGTCAAAGCCCATCTCAAAACTTCCGGTCCCCGCAGTCATCGACTTCAGATCGATGGCGTAACGCAGTAGCTCTGCCTGGGGCACCAGCGCATCGATCTCGACGATGCCGCCGCCGAGGGGGTCCTGACCGAGGACTCGACCTCGTTTGGAACTCAGATCAGATAGCACGTCTCCGAGATACTGCTCTTCTACAAACACTGCCAGTTTCATTACCGGTTCCAGCAGGACCGGTCCGCATTGTTGCATCGCCTGTCGCAGGGCGCCTCTGGCGGCGATTTTGAAGGCCATCTCCGAAGAATCTACCGGGTGTTCCTTGCCGTCAAAGAGGGCGATTCCCACGTCCCGTACCGGATAGCCGGCCAAAACACCATGTTCCATCGCCTCATGAAATCCTTTCTCAATACCGGGGATGAAGCCCTTGGAAACCGCCCCGCCTTTGATTTCATTCACGAAGTCGTACTCTTCACCGCGTTCCAATGGGCGCACTCGAATGTGGACTTCTGCGAACTGGCCATGGCCCCCGGATTGCTTCTTGTGGCGATAGCTGGTTTCGGCGGATTTCGTGATCGTCTCCCGGTAGGCGACGCGAGGAGGCCGGGTCTCGACCTCAATTTTCTGGGAGGCCTTGATGCGATTGAGGATCGTGTTGATATGGAGCTCTCCCATTCCTGCGATCACGGTCTCGTGCGTCTCGGGATCGAACGTCACTGTGAACGTTTTGTCTTCTTCTGTGGTACGGACTAACTGTTCGTTGAGTTTGTCCTCATCTTTTTTGCTTCCCGCCGATATGGCCAAGGAATAGACGGGAGAGGGCAGCTGAAGCGGGCGGAAATGCATGAACTCATTTGGAGCATGAAAGGTGTCGTTGGTATGGGCATCCGCAATCTTGGCAATCACACCGATATCACCCGCATCGAGCTCATCCGCATCCAGAAGCTTCTTACCTAATGCGGTATAAATTTTACCGCCCTTGATCTTCTTGCCGTCACGATCGATCACAAACTCGGAATCAGGCGTGAGGACTCCGCCCATAACCTTCACAAATGACAGTTTACCGCTAAACTGATCGAGGGTTGTCTTAAAGCTCATCGCGGCAAACGACGTTTCGGCGTCAATCGTGTAGTTCTGCTCATTTCCTTCCTGGTCGACCACCACCTCTGAGACGCCCGCTGGGGACGGAGCCGCCCAGGTGAGAAAATCGAGAAAGACCTGGATACCAGCGCCTTCGGTGGCGCTGCCGCAGAAAACCGGAACGATCTTGTCATCCCGGAGTCCCTCAGTAATACCCCGATGAATTTCCTCTTCAGTGAGCACCTCTTCTTCGAGATACTTCATCGTGAGCTCATCATCACCTTCCGCTGCCGCTTCCACCAGTTGGGCGCGATACTTTGCAACATCCTCAGCGGCTTCATCGGGAATATCTCCCTGAACCTCGCCGTCGGCTCCCTTTAACCAGGCGGTATTCCCGATCAGGTCAACAACACCGCGAAAATCACCGGCGCTCCCCACGGGAATGGTGATCGGTACCAGCGTGAGATCAAACTTTGACCGGAGGTCCTCCAGTACCGCGTCGTAATCGGCACGATCCTCATCCATCTTGTTTATGAAGACCATTCGCGGCATGTTCCGTCGATCCAAACGCCGCCAGAGCTTGATCGTCTCGATCTGGACGCCCGCCCGGGCACCAACGAGAATGACCGCTGATTCGGCCGCACGAAAGGCGGTGACCACCTCACCAACGAAATCGGACGAACCGGGGGTGTCGAGAATATTCAGCTTGTGCCCGTCCCAGGGTATGTTTGAGAGTGACGTGTGAATCGAAATTCCGTTCTCGATCTCTTCAGGGGTGTAGTCACTGACCGTCTTGCCTGATTCAACCGTCGCCGGGGCTGAGATCGCCTTGCCGGCAACCAATAGCTGTTCGACAAAGGAGGTCTTTCCGGTTGCACCGTGACCGGCAACCGCGATGTTTCGTATCTTGTCCGTGGTAAACGCCATGAACGCTCCTTCACTGAGATGTGTGAGCGTCTATTCTCAAATGGGTCTGAATCGTTGTCAAGTGAAAGGTGGTTCCCGAAGACCGCCGGAAGGGCGGTCTTCAGGGGTTATAGCTGTTTATCGCTGGGTGCGAAGTGGGAAAACTCCATGGCGTAGTTTCCACGACCCTGGGTAGTGCTCCGCAGGGCGGTGCTGTAGCCGAACATAGCACGCAGCGGGGCCTCCGCAGAGATCTGTTCAGTGTTTGGGCGGCTTTCCACCGCATGAACAAGGCCTCCCCGGGTTGTAATTCCACTGATCACATCCCCCATAAACTCTTTCGGGGTGAGAACGGACACCTTCATTACCGGCTCCATCAGTTGAGCCCCAGCGGCGCTGCAGGCGTTGTCAAAACCGACTGACGCGGCTGCCTCAAAGGCAAACTCGGTTGCGGTCAGATCGTCGAATGCGGCATCGATCAGTTCGACGCCGATATCGATCACGGGGTAGCCCCAGCGAATGCCCGAGTTGAACGCTGCTGTGATGCCACGCTCAACCGCGGTGGAGAATGGTTCCGGGAGCTGTTGAGGTGAAAGGGTGTTCTCAAAATGGTTGCCGGCACCGCGCTCCCGAGGGAATACGCGCACGGTAATATCGGCGCGGTTCTCTTTTCCGCCCATAACTCGATCGAAGGTCTCCCGGTGCTTCTGTTCGGAGGCGATCGTTTCTCGGTAGGTGACTTGGGGGTTGCCGACCTTCGCGTTGACTTTGTAATCAGATACCACTCGGGTGACCAGCACATCGAGATGGAGCTCACCCATGCCGGATATTATGAGCTCCCCGGTGTCTTCGTCCTCGCGCCACAGGAACGTCGGGTCTTCCCGGGTAAGAATTGCCAACACCTCTTTGAGGCGGTCCCGCTCGCTCAGAGTTTGGGGCTCGATGGCAACCGATATAACGGGCTCGGGAAAATGCATCCGTTCAAGCACCACCGGGAGGCCCTCGCTCCCTATGGTGTCACCCGTTTGAGCAAGTTTGAATCCCACCACTACGGCAATATCTCCCGCCTCGATCCGATCTACCTGTTCCGTTCTATTGGCGTGCATCCGGAGGATCCGATTGACCCGCTCCCGTTTACCCTGATTGTGGTTGAAGATCGCACTACCGGACTTGAGGGTGCCCTGATACATCCGGATGAAGGAGTAGCTTCCAGAGTCACGATCCGCCTGGATCTTGAACACCATGCCCACCGCTTGTCCGTCTTTTGTTCGCTCCACATCAACCACGGTACCGTTCTTTGGATGCAGCCCTCGAATCGCGGGAAGTTCCTCGGGGGCCGGAAGAAAGTCTACGATAGCGTCCATGAGCGGCTGTACCCCGATGTTGCGGAGGCTGGCGCCGACGTGCACCGGAAAAAGGGTGCGGTTGAGTGTCTGCTCACGGAGCACGCTCTTGATGAGCTCTGCCGGAACCTCCTGCTCCTCAAGGACGAGTTCGGTGATCTCATCGGAGTGCCTAGAGACCGCGTCCAACAGCTTTTCGCGCCACGTACGAGCGAGATCCTGAAGTGAATCGCGAATGGGGTGCATCTCAAAGGACCGACCGTGGTCATCCTCATGCCAGCGCCGCTCTTCCATAGCAAATAAGTCGATAACCCCCTCGAACTCGTTCTCGCGTCCGATTGGGAGCGAAAGGGCCACCGGTTCCGCCGCTAGCTTATCCCGGATCTCTTGAAGCACCTCGAAAAAATCAGCTCCGATCCGATCCATCTTGTTCACGAATCCGATCCGCGGCACATCGTATTCATCAGCCTGACGCCATACCGTTTCGGATTGTGGTTCCACGCCCCCGACCGCGCAAAATACCGCCACTGCGCCATCGAGGACCCTGAGACTTCGTTCTACTTCCGCCGTAAAATCGACGTGCCCCGGAGTATCGATGATATTTATCTTATGATCACGCCAGAAGGTGGTAGTCGCGGCGGAGGTGATGGTGATACCCCGGTTCTGTTCCTGCTCCATCCAGTCCATCGTGGCGGCACCGTCGTCCACCTCGCCAATCCGGTGAGACTTCCCGGTGTAGAATAGAATCCGCTCCGTCGTTGTCGTCTTGCCCGCGTCGATATGGGCCATGATTCCGATATTACGTGTCTTGTCTGCCATAGTGTTTGAGGCGGAGCATAGCACACCAGTGTGTGCCATGACACCTCCCCGTCACGTCCTTCGGCAGAAACCATTGACACGGATCGGGCCTCCTGCTATCTTCTCGCTACTTCGGGCGAATAGCTCAGCTGGGAGAGCGCCTCCCTTACAAGGAGGATGTCGGGGGTTCAAATCCCTCTTCGCCCACGAACCCGCGAGACCGATGGTTTCGCGGGTTTTTTTTGTCATATCTACGGATAAAATCGGGGAGGGTTTCCGCGCCGGCATCTCAATTTATCTGGCCTCATCCCGTGAGCCGCCCCGCGGGTCAGCGGCGCTTCGTTGACACACCGTCTAAGAGTTCGGATACACTATCGCCTACTATGGACGAAACGGGAGCTATGCGGATCATCGGTCACCGCGGTGGAGCTGGTGGCATCTATCCGGAGAACTCGATCCCCGCATTTCACCATGCTATCAAGATGGGAGCGGACGGCATCGAGCTGGATGTGCGCCTGAGCCGGGACAATCGCGTCATAGTGATTCACGATGCCACTATTGATCGCGTCTCCCTCGGTAGCGGGGAGGTGGCGCAACTTGGGGCGGCAGAGCTGCGCAGTCACGCGCTTGTCGATCCATCAGGAACCCCCCACATGGACACCCGGATTCCGGTGCTGGAAGAACTCTTTGAAGCGGTAGATTCCGGTACCATTAACATAGATCTGAAAACCGCGGATACTGCGCTTGCTCGTGCGGTGGCCGACATCGTGCGCCGGTACGATGCGGCCCACAGAACGACGATTGCCAGTTTTTTACCCGCGGCGATGGAGTTTTTCCGCTCGATAGCCCCCGATATTTTCACCTCCGCGGATCCCCAGGAGGTAAAGGCGCTGGTGCGGGCGCGATATGCGCGCGAATCGGTGAGAACGCCGGCCCGACGGGTGCAGATTCCCCCGCGGTACCGATTGTTTCCCTTGGCAACAAAGGGATTTGTGGGGTATTTCCATCGGCACGGTCTGGCGGTGGATGTTTGGACGGTAAATAACCCACGGTTTGCACTGAAGATGGCACACATCGGGGTTGATGCTTTAGTCACCGACGATGTCGCTGCGATTCGGCACGCACTGCACGCAGGAGGAGCGCCCGGTTATGCATGATATTATTCGATTCCTCGATGAAGGGGTGAGCAGCTATCACGTGGCCCGATCGGTGGCCGATCGGCTTCGGGAGAGCGGGTTCCGACGCTTGTCTCTCGGTGATACGTGGCAGGTGACGGAGGGTGATGCGGTGTTCCTAGAGCAAGGCGGCTCGGTGGTTGCACTGCGAATCGGATCTGCTCCGATGGTGTCGCATGGCATGGTCATCTTGGCGGCACATACCGATAGCCCGGGGCTTCAGATGAAGCCGCATTCCGCGACGTTCGCAGACGGCCTGGTACAAGTGCCGGTGGAAGTATATGGAGCACCGATTCTCGCCTCCTGGATGGATCGGGAACTCACCATAGCCGGACAAATCGTGGTCCGGGATAAGCTCAGCGGAACGGTGCGCACCGTGCTGATCGCCGGAAAGCGACCGATGGCAGTCATCCCCAACCTTGCGATCCACCTAAATCGTGAGGTCAATGAAGGGGCGGTGTACAACCGGCAGGACCATCTGAAGGCGCTTATGGCTCCCGGTAGCTCCGACGGTCGTGAAGATGGGCAGCCCCAAACCGAGACGGATGCCCGAAACTGGATCTACCGGCGCGTGGCGGAACTGGCAGGCGTAACCCCTGAAGAGATCATCGATACGGAGCTGTTTCTGGTCCCCATTGAACCGGCGCGTCTTGTCGGTGATGGGGGTCTGATCGTCAGCCCCCGGATCGACAACGTGGCGGGAACGTATTCCGTTGTGCAGGCGATCACCCACCAGGCCTCGCCGGTGCCGCACACGCAAGGGGCGGTGTTCTTTAATCACGAGGAGATCGGCAGCGCAACCAACGTCGGGGCTGCGGGCGCTCTGCTGGAATCCGTCCTGCGACGGGTGGTTACGGCAGTGACCGGGGAGGGCGCCACCTTTGATCAGGTGCTGGCGCGATCGCTGCTGGTGTCGAATGACGCCGCGCATGCCCGCCATCCGAACTACGCCGACAAGCACGACCCCGGCTACGCACCGGTGCTCGGTGGCGGCCCGGTGATCAAGAAAAGCGCCATCTGGCGCTATGTCGGCGATCTCGCCGCCGCGGGATGGTTTGCTACCGTCTGTGAAGAAGCGGACGTGCCGGTTCAGTACTTGCAGAACCGCTCAGACATCCGCGCCGGTTCAACCATCGGTCCCGCGGTAGCGGCCCGCCTTGGACTTCGGGGACTCGACGTCGGAATCCCGATGCTGGCGATGCATTCCGCACGGGAAACGGCTTCCACCGTGGATGTAGATTATATGACCCGGGCGCTGCAGGCGCTTCTGGTGAGGAATAACGATGAAATACTTGACCCTGATTCGGCACGGTAAATCGGACCGAAACACACCGGGAACTGCCGACCGGGACCGGCCACTGAATCCTCGAGGACAGACAGACGCTCCTGTCATGGGTGGGCGCCTCGCCGCGCAGTTTCCCCGGCCGGAGATCGTACTGGCAAGTCCGGCCCAGCGAATTCGCGAGACGCTCCAAGGATGTGCTGCCGGAGGCGCTGCTACAGATGAGCGCGTGATCGAGTATCATGAGGCGCTATATCTTGCGGAGCCGGAGGTGATATGGGATTTTGCGGCGTCGGCGCTCATGGAACATGAGGAAGTGTGGCTCGTTGCCCATAACCCCGGCATCACCGAAGCGGTGGAGCAGCTATCCGGTGCCCGCCTCGAGAATGTCCCCACCCTGGGAGTATGCCGCATCGCCTTTGAAGAGGTCGTTGTGGAGAGTGCGAACGGCACGTTGGTCTATTACGATACGCCCAAAAGCCGGTAGTATGGAGATCTCGATTGTACTCGTGGAGCCTGCACGGCCGGGAAACGTAGGAGCCGCTGCTCGGGCGATGAAGACGATGGGATTTCAAGACCTTCGCATCGTGAACGCCCCGGGCATTCTCGAAGAGCCGGACGCGCGCGCCTTCGCCCACGGGTCAACCGACATTCTCAACGGAGCTCACGATTTCCCCTCCCTGACGGCAGCCCTGGCCGATACCGATATGGCGGTGGCAACCACGGGACGGCGCCGTGGCAAACGGAGCGACTACTACACCCCGGAGCAGGTGCGCGGGATGATCGAAGATGAGGGGCGCGGATCAAGGATCGCACTGGTCTTCGGCCGGGAGGAGAGCGGTCTCTCCAATGACGAGCTGTCCCAGTGCCAGATCGTGAGCCTGGTACCGATGCGCGCCCCCTATCCGTCGATGAACCTGGGACAGGCGGTCATGGTATACACCTACGCGCTGTCGTCGCTGCACATCACGGCAATTCCGCCCCAACCGCGGAGTGCTGATCCTGCCAGCGTCCATGCCCTGGTAGACAAAGCGCGGGAGGTGCTTCCGCAGCTGGGGTTTGATCCGGGGAGGGCGGTCTACCAGCGCATGATAGAGCGAATCGGGGCCGCCGGTCAGATAGACGTCAATCTC
>CAZNRF010000089.1:0-11073 GCA_964575075.1 uncultured Spirochaeta sp.
TCCAGTACTTCCGCATCACGAAGTTCTTCCAGACTGGCAGAGACTTGATCAAGCGCATCGCAGACATCGTCGGCCTGCAAGAAACGAGCTTCTTCCCGCACCTGATCCAACTGCTCATACACCGTGTCCAGAGAGCCTTCCTCTTCGAGAACCAACCGTTCCAAGGTGCCTACAAACTGTTCAATATTGGGAGCCAGAGTGGATGCTGCATCTGAGTTCACCGCGTTATCTCCTGGGCCAGTTTCCTAATTTCCGGGACCGGATCTGCGGCGGCATACGCCACAAAGCGAGGCATCCTTCGCCCCTGACGGCGTAGTTCACCGAGAATGCCCACGCGCTGGCGGGGCGTCAGCTGTTCATACAGCGTGACGAGATCACGCTCAATCTGAGCTCCCGGAATCAGAACCATTGCCGTTGCCGCCGCATATGCTACCTCGGCGTCAGTGTCGAAAAGCGCCTGCTTCAGGAATACCGCGGCCGCATAGCGTTGCCGTTGCGCCAACTGTTGAACCGCCTGTTTTCGCAGCGCTGCTTCCCCGGAAGACGTCGCGAGGGTACCGAGAGAGAATATGCTTCCGCCCGCAGACGAGGGACGGTGCGCTTTCCGCTCTCCCGTCTGAGCGATGATCGTACGATACGCTTCCACCAGACGCCCTACATCGATGATCACCCCACCGGCGTCCGGGTGCATCTGTTTTACGAGCTCACGATAGTGGGCGGTCACCTGATCGCGATCGGTGTCGGGCTCCAGCCCCAGAATCCGATACGCCTCACGAAGCCGCATCGTGGGACTCCTGCTGTCGAGGAAGCGCGGTAGATAGCACCACCTCCCGAAGAAGTGTTTCCAGTACGGTGATCATGTCTTCTCCTGCCGCATGATATTCTTCTTCCATTATCGACAGAATTTCGTCCAACTCCTCCCGGAGTGCCGGTTCCGCAAACCGGCGCACACTTCGGCTGCGTCGTATCAGTGATCGGGCATATTCGGCACGACCCCCAATAATCGCCTGGCTCACCGGTTCGGGACGCGCCTGGGCCACCATCTCTTCCCACGCCCCGGTATCCCGATCTCCCGCCCGGACTGTCACGATCCCGTCAGGGGAAACCTCAATGGTCACGGCAATACGAGCTCCACCCTGTGGAGCATCCCGAATATCCGTAAGAATAAAGCGGCCCAGAGAGCGGTTTTTCCACGCCTGGCTGTGGTTACCCTGAACGAGATGGATTTCCGCTTCCTGCTGATTGTCACTGACGGTTGTAAAGAGCCGTGACTGGCGCACCGGTAACGGCTGATTCTTGCGGACAAGGGGTACACAGCTCCCATCGGCGAGCTCAATCGCCAAGGTTCCCGAGAGAACGTCCCGGAGAGAAAACGCCTCGGTTGAGCCATCCCGCCGAGCGGCAAACAGGGCGGCACCGGTGGCGATCACTTCTTCAGGGTTCATTCGGGACGCGAGGTCGGCGCCAAACTCACGATCCAGCATGGTGCGCACTGCCGGAATCCGGCTACTTCCCCCGGCAAGAACCAAGCGATCGAAGCCGGCGTGTTCAAAGCCGCCTTCCCGCACCGCTTTTCGCATAAGACTCCGTGCCCGTTGAATAAACGGATCGATCAATGTTTCAAACTCGCTGCGATGGAGAACAACGTTGAGATGCGCGGGAGTCGTCCCGGGCACCAAGAACGGCACGGTAACCTCAGTTTCCTCCATCTCAGACAGATCGATTTTGGCCTGTTCCGCCAGTTGGTGAGCGACCCGTTGTATTTCAGGAGACTCTGCCGCGGTCGCACCCAGTTGCTGTGCGATGCGTTCGAGTACAGACGTTGCCACCACTGCGTCAATATCGATACCACCGAGCTTTCCGTCTCCTACGGTAGCTCGAACGGTAAACTCTGCGCCGGTGCGCTCAAGCGCCGTGATATCGAGGGTTCCCCCACCAAAGTCAAACACTACAATCCGCTCATGGTTCTTATCTCTTGTCGCGTAGGGGAGCGCCGCTGCGGTCGGTTCATTGAGGAGCGCCACCCGATCAAAGCCTGCCAGCAGTGCAGCTTCATAGGTGGAAAATCGCTGATGATCATCAAAATGGGCGGGCACGGTGATTACCGCTGAGGTTTGCTCCTCACCGATAAACGACGATGCGTTTTCCCGAAGCACCCTGAGAATTGCGGCGCTCACCTCTTCCGGGCTGGGGCGATGTGGTCCCATCGTCACCGTCTTCCGCAGCCCCATTTCGCGCTTCACCGCGCGAACGGTGCGATCCGGATGAGTAAGCGCCTGATTTGCGGCAGCTACACCGACCAGACGGGAGCCTCCCCGGTCCACACCCACCACCGAGGGGGTACGGAGCATCCCCCGTCCGTTGGGAATCAGCGTCGGTTGCTCTCCATCCATATACGCTACCAAGGAATTGGTCGTTCCGAGGTCGATTCCGATCGTCATCCGCCACCTCGACGCGTTCCCAGGGAGATGATGAGCTCCACCTCCCCAATCGCCATGCCGGTCTTCGTGGCGATCATCTCCGATGACACGCCTTGTTGATGGAGCTCGTGAACCTGTTCCCGGGGAGAGAGAACGTTCCAGCGCGCCTCGGGAGAAGAGGCTGACCGTGAGGAAGGCGCAATCGAAGGAGCGGGCTCGGCCGGAGGAGCATGAGAGGCCTTCCCCGAATCCTCGTGCTCCGGTCCACCCCATTCCTGCGTCCCACCGCCGGTTCCCGAGAAAGACACGGTATACACGGGCTCGCTCGGAGAGGTGCGGTCTCGTACACGATCGAGCTGGGCCGAGAGTTCTTCGATCTGCCGGTCTGCATCGGCCAGTAGCTCACGCAATTGCATGATTCGATCTTCCAGGACTGAGACGTTGTGGTCTCAGGTCTGTTTCAACTCGGTGGTCAGGTCGCCGCTTTCCTCGCCCATATCCCTGGGAATGCGTTTTGGCTCGAGCCGTCGGACGATCAGTGGCCGAAGCCATAGAGCCAGAAACAGAATGAGAGCTACATTCAACATGAGATAGATCCCGAAGGTCATACGCTATCCTTCGAGATCGACGATTTGACCCAGGTCGGGATCGCGGAATACGTCCTCCGAGGACTCATTTGATTCGTCTTCACCGGCGGGTGGCTCGTGGTGCGACGTCGCGTTCTGTTGGGAGGGATTGCCCTCCTCGTCCACCGTTTCCGGACCTTCCGAGACTTCCTCCGATTCCTGAACAGACTCTCCTGCCTGACGAGAGCGCTCGGCTATCTCCCGACCGGTAACTTCTTGGTTCTGAAGAATCGCCTGCTTCATAGCGGATTGCTCCCGGCCTACCTGACTCAGCCGAACGAAAAGGGTTTGCAAGTCAATCGGTTGTATCGACATCACGCCCTCCTCGTTTCCGTACGCTGATATCTGCCTGGCTCTCCTCATATTTGGTGACTTTCACCATACCCTCTTCGGCAATGTACGTTACCGCTCGGGTCTCATGCCGCACCGGTAGCTGTGCGTCCTTAATGGTGATCTTGACACCCGGGAATACCGTTCCGGACACACTGATCCGGCCGTTGGTCTTGAGCTGATCCAGGTAATCCTGGATCGCCTGAATGTCGTGACCGAGCTTTTGGCGGCTCTTTACGATCTTCTCCCGCTGCGCCTTCATCACCGAGTACTGCTTGAGTTTTTCGGGGCTGATTTTGCGCTTGTTCTTGCGCATATTCTCTATGGTGGCCATGTTCAGGGAGATCTCTTCGAGCTTCTTGGCCAACTCGGCATCCTGGTTTTCGAACTCCAGCAAGCGCTCTCGGCTCTTGGGGTCGTAGCCGACCTCCACCAGAGTCTCCATCCCCGCTACGGATCCCAGACTCTTAGCATCCACCTCTTCGGCGGCGCGGATGTGTCCGCCAACGATGGAGGCTCGCCGTCCCCGACAGATGATCCGCTTATCCGAGAATACAGAGCTATTTATGATTCCATCGGAGACAACCACCATGTTCCCCGCTTCTGCATTTCCGTTCTCGATAAACTTTGACCAGATTGACCCGCCTGCTACGACCTGACCGTCACCCTTTCCGGCGATCCCTTGGTGAACAATAATGTCACCCTCCGCCTCGAGAGTTCCTTTCCCAACGTTTCCCATCACCTCGATATCACCAGCGGCGTTTACGCTGAAACCGTCGTCAACATTACCCTTGACAATGACCGTTCCCAGAAATCGGACGTTGCCTTCTTTCATGTTGACATCGCCGTTGATGATATAAATCGGCTCCACCGTGACCTTTCCGCTCACCAGTTTCACCAAGCCGTTGATTTCCGCGAGAATACTCCGACCATCGTCGGAGAGGCGGGTATTATCTCCAAGGGGCGGCGACATGTCTTTTCCGTCTTTGGCGGGGATCATCCGACCGGTTACCGTCTGGCCCGCTTCTCCTTGTTCCGGCGGGACCTTTCGGGCAAGGACCTGGCCCTCAACGACGTTCTCTATTCGGTTGAGTTCTTTAAAGTCGACCTTACCATCTTTGCTTTCCTGGAGTTGCACGTCACGGTGATCGGTCTGAAAATTGTAGATCATCCGCGCGTCCGCACCGTGTTTGGGAGGCGTCCCTTGGGCAATCGTAATCCGCTCGCGGTACTGAGGAGCTTCCTCCAAACGTTGAAGAGCGGTCTCGTCAATTCCGTGAATCACGCCGCTGGCCTCCAGGGCAGACCGGATCGCCTCAGCGGTTGGATCCGACCCTCCTTCGCCGGGAGGTGTGAGCGAAACAACTGCGCGCATCTCGCCGTCCACCACTTCACACGAGATATATGCGTCGTTCGCAGGATTGTAGTTGAAGTCACCGATACGGATCCACTGGTCATCGGCGCGCTTGACTGCCTTCGCGACCATCGCCGTGTCCACTTTCTCACGGGTTCGTTCCGTAATCGCTTGCATCGCTTGCCGTTCGGTAATGGGAGCGCCCTCACCGACGGGTGGAATCACCTTCAGCATGATGCCCTCGGGGGTGAGGCGCACGTAGACTTGCCCATCCACGTCGGTCTGTTCCGCGGCGTCAAAGCCGAAATCCATATCCAGCACGTCATCGCCCTCAGACAAATCGGACCGGACCTGCGCGGGATAGGCAACGATAAGAAACGGGCGCTTGCCTGCCCCGAGTATACCACGAGAGCCGTTCTCCAACACCTCGTACTCGATACTCTTTATGGGAATACCCAGCTCAACCGCAGCTTCGCGGAGCGCATCTTCCAGCGTCTCACCACTCACGTTGACGTACTTCTTCGATTTGTCGTCCTGAGCGGCTTTGCGCATAAACGCTTGGAGTTGCTCCATCGAAACCATGATTACATAATACCCCGCTTCACGCTGGTCAGCCGCCCCCGCAAGCGAACGATCGCTTTGGTGTGCAGCTGTGAGATTCGGGATTCGGTCACGCCGAGTACCGCTCCGATCTCTTTTAGGGTGAGATTCTCGTAGTAGTACAGAACCAACACCTTCTTCTCTTTATCGGGAAGCTCATTGATCGCCTCAACGATTACTCGTTTTACTTCTTGTTTTTCTACGATTGAGTCGGGGTTTCGGCTGTGCGGACTTTCAATACTGTCCCCGATCGACATTCGATCGTTCTCATCCCCGGAGTACCACACATCGTTGAGCGAGAGGACGGTGGTTCCACTAATTTTGAGCACCAGCTTCTCGAACTCTTTCTCGCTAACACCCAGTTCCTTTGCAATTTCCTGGTCACTGGCCGACCGACCAAGCTGCGACTCCAACCGGCGCACCGTATCTTCAAGCTCCCGAGTCTTTTGTCGGATCGACCGCGGCACCCAGTCGAGCTGCCGTAACTGGTCAAATATCGCACCTCGAACGCGGGTGACGGCATACGTTTTGAACTTGACGTGTTTTCCCGGATCGTACTTATCAATCGCATCAAACAGGCCGATGACCCCGTAGCTTACTAAGTCATCGAACTCCACGTTCTGAGGCATTCCTACCGCAAGCTTTCCTGCCACGTACTTCACTAACGGGAGGTACTGTTTAATGAGTCTGTTGCGTATCGAAGGATCCTTGGACTTCCGGTAGGTTTTCCAAAGATCCTCTTCTGTCTTTTCAGTCAAAACGCCGTCGCTCATTCCCCTCCCCACTGGTTCACAACGATCGATTATTCGTCATCTTTTGCTAATAACGTCTGAAGCGCTTTCGCTACGGTCTTGTTGTCGAACCCTTTTCGGGGATCTCCCGCTTTTTGTTTGGAGCCTCCAGAAAGCCCGCCTGACTGGCCGGAACCTCCCGTCGTCTCATCTCCATCAGAATCAGTGTCGCCACCAGAAACAAAGGAGGAAGAGTATTTGCCGATATCCGGCATCTCATCCAGCATAGTATCATCGATCTCCATCGATGTTCCATCCTGCTCCTCGGAAATAGCGGCCTGCATTACCGCCTCTTCGTCTTCTGCAGCGCTCTCTTCCACCTCTTCTACCATATCGGCGGTCTGGTCATCATCCTCCTGATAATCTCCCGAGGAAGACGACCCATCATCGACGGTCTCTCTTGGACGATTGGTGATGTCGGAACCGGACTCGGCTGACGCGGCCTCATTATCGGAGGGCGGATGTGACGCATCCTCCTCACTGGATTCTGCACGCGTCTGGGAGTCGCTATCTCCGGAATCGCCCTCACCTGCTATCGCCTCCGCACCGGCCGATTCCCCGTCGTCTTCAACGACGATATTCAAACGTGACCCCGACGCCGCCTCCCCCGACGGCTCCGATTGACCGTGCGGCCGATCGGCGCTGGGAGACTCCGCACCCGCCGACTGACCCAATCCCGGCAGCTGCGTCCGCGCCAAATAAGCGACCCCTATCGCAAGAGCACCGAACACCACCGCAGACATGAGGCCTCGCACGAGAGCCGTACTGAATGGAACACCTACTAAGAGGCCGACTAACAGGGATATTACAGCTGCTCCGCCCGCGACGGGAGCGGCAATCCGCATAATCCGTTCCATTCAACAAATTACAGAGTAAGATATATCCAAAAACGCCGTCAAGTTACTCGAGCCGACCAAACAGGCGTTTCAGGAACTGTCCAACCCCTCCACCTTCACGATACTCCACCTTCTCCAGGCGTCCGGCGATCTGGTGGATGCAAATACTTGCCTTACTCTTTGGGTCCAGGACGATGAACGGTTTTTGCTTGATGACCGCCTGTTGGACCGTTGGATCATCGTACACGTAGCCCAGATAATCGATCTTCAGGTTCAGAAACTGCCCAGCGATATTGATCACCCGTTCAGATACTTTTTTCCCTTCCGTGACCGACTTCACCCGATTTACGATTAGTTTCAGTCCGAGATTCAAGTTATCTATCTCGGTTGCTATGATCTTGATAATACCGTAGGCATCGGTGATCGCGGTCGGTTCCGGGGTGGTGACGATAATCGCCTCGTCCGCGGCAGCCACAAAGGCCAACACATTGTTGCTCACTCCGGCACCGGCGTCTATGATAATGACGTCGGCATCGGAGAGGTGCTGCAACTCGTCGATAAACCCGTGTCGTTCTTCCTCACTGAGGTTTGCGATTTTTGCGAATCCTGAAGCCCCCGCAACAATCTGGATCCCGTATTCGGTATCCATCAAGATATCGCTCATCTGCTTCTGCTTGCGGATCACGTGATACAAGTTGTACTTGGGAATGATGCCAAGCACGACATTCACATTGGCCAATCCCAAGTCGGCATCCATGAGGATCACCTTCTGCCCAAGAGCTCCATACGCCAGAGCCAGGTTGGTGGCGACGTTCGTTTTTCCGACACCTCCCTTCCCACTGGCAATTGTAATAATGCGCGTACTGCGGGCACTCTCATTGCCGTACTCCCGCTGTCGCATTATTTCTCGCAATGTTTCTGCCTGATCGGTCATCAACTACTCCTTGGTGAGCGCATGCGTAGGCTCCCGGCGAACCGGCAGATCTCGCAGTCGAGCCAAAAAGGTCTCTTTCTTTGCGCGTTCAATATCCTGAGGTACACTTTGACCATCGGTAATAAAGCTCACCGACTTTTGCTTTTCGTGCAGCGCGCTGATGATCCCGCCCACCGATGATGTCTCGTCTAACTTGGTCACAACTACGGCCTGGTAGTTGAATGGCTCGAACTGCCGCAGAATGTCGGTGATGTCGCTTCGTTTGGTGGTGGCGCTCACGGCAAGGTGCACTTCCCCACCCGCCGACCGGACAAGCTGGTTCACTTCAGCCAGCTTGGCGAGGTCGTTGGGGCTCTTGCCGATGGTGTCCACAAAAATGAAATCCGCATCATTGTGAAGATCCAGGTGTTTTCTCATGTCCCCTACCGTCTCGACTGGGTGCACGGGAATGCTCATGATCTCACCATATTTCTGGATCTGCTGCAGGGCACCAATTCGGTAACTATCGATCGTCAGAATACGAACATCGTAGGAAGGATCTGCCACAGCACCGTACATCGCCGCCAACTTTGCAATGGTGGTCGTCTTCCCGACACCGGTGGGCCCTACCAATACGAAGACGTGCGGCCGTTTCCTTCGTTCCTGCCACGGATAGATACGGATCGACTGCTCGATCCAGCCGCGAACCATATTCATGACAGTCTCACCGTCGTCCAACTCGTCCATGGTACAGTCCGTACGGAGACGAGCCACCACCTCCCGAATGAACGCATTCGAAAAATCATTGTCCTCGAGGATCTCCCTCGTTTGCTGAATACCTGCAGGCTCGCCTCCGGAACTTCCCGAATTATCCATGCGCTCCCGCAATGAGCGGATCTCGGTAAGAACCGCATCAAGACCGGACGAGGAGGCGGCATCGGCCTCCCTTTTTGTCGAAGAATCTCCGGCACCGGCTTTGCTGACGGCTTCGGTGTCGGTGTCGCTGCCACTGCTGCCTGGAGCAGGAGAACCCGCCTCGCGCAACGGCGGGCGCACCGTATCCAGGATTTTTTGCCGCTCTTCATGCATCGACCCTCGAGACGCCGATCGTTGCGTTTGGGGCGCGTGGCTACAGTATCCGGTCACTTCTACCGCCCGGCGTCGAAAGAGACCCAAGACCCCACCGGAGCGAACTTCCTTGCGAGAGAGAATACGGGCCCGTTCCCCGTATTTGCGCCGAATGATCGTCTGGACCTCCTGATCGTTGGCCCCCTGCTCTACGAAATAGTCCATCAGCTGCCCCCGCTTTGTTCTTCAATACGAATTTCGCCCAACGATTCGACCCGGATGTCCGATGCGATTTCCGGTATCGAAAGTACCGCCAGATCCGGAAGGTCCCGGCGAGTATTATGCTTCACCAACGGCCGAGCCGCCTCGGAACAGAGAACCACCGCCGGAAACCCTTGCTCCTGAATACGCTGGATCACGTGGGAGACGGCGGTTATCCACTGACGCTGCATGTCCGGTGGAAGCGCCGCAATCGCTCCTCCGGCGGTTTCAACCCGGCTGTCTACGATCTGCTGCTCCAGATGTGGTTGAATCGTGGCAACCCTGACCGTGCGGTCGTCATCGGCGTACTGGAGACAGATCTGACGCCCCAGAGCCTGTCGCGCTTTTTCAATGAGAAAACCCGTCTCTTTACTCACACCGGCAAAATCAGCCAGCGCCTCGAGAATGACCACCTGATTCCGAATGGATACCTGCTCGCCAAGTAGTCCCTGAAACACTTTTTGAATCTGACCGAGATTCAGAGCGGAGGAGACTTCATCCACAACCGCCGGATAGTCATGCTTCAATTGGTCCAGCATTTGCCGCACTTCTTGCCGCCCTAGGAGGTCGGACGCGTTCCGCTTTATCACCTCGGTTAAGTGCGTAGCGATAATGGATGGGGGATCAACCACCGTATACCCGGCGCGTTCTGCCCGCTCACGGGTCTCTTCCGTAATCCACATCGCCGGTAGACCGAAGGCAGGATCGGTAGTTGCCTCCCCGGGCACTTCCTCCCGGACACCTCCCGGATTGATGCTCAGGTAGTGTCCCATCCGAATCGAGGCGCGTCCTACTTCCACGCCACGAATCTTGAGACTATACTCGGTTGGGCCGAGACGCATGTTATCAATAATTCGAATGCGCGGCACCACCAACCCCAGTTCCAGCGCGGTCTCTCGGCGAATGCTGGTGATTCGGTCGAGAAGCTCCGCACCCTTCTCTTTATCCACAAGGGGAATCAGTCCGTAACCCAGCTCCATGGACAAAGGATCCAGCGGCGCCACGTGGGTCGGCTCGGCCGTGCTCTTCGGCTGTTCCTGTGCCGCGTGTTCCGCCCGTTCATCTGCCGCCGCCTGCTGGTCCCGCTGCTGAAGACGAAATCCCGTGAAGGCGGTAAGCGCCGCCATCGGAATCAGCACATACCAGGGAAACCCCGGCAGAAATGATAGTCCCAGCAGAAAGGCGGTGACAATCCAGTATATCCGTGCCTGCCGAGTGAACTGGGTAGCAACGTCCTCGCCGAATGTTCCATCTGAAATCGCGCGGGTTACGATCAGTCCCGTTGCGGTACTAATCAGCAGCGCCGGAAACTGCGTGACCAGTCCGTCGCCAATGGTCAGGGATACATAGGTATTCAGGGCCGCATTGATCGGTTCCCCATGAATCGTGGTCCCAACCACAAGTCCCCCGACAATATTGATCACGGTGATGAGAATTCCGACCTTGACGTTACCGGACACAAACTTGCTTGCACCGTCCATGGCGCCGTAGAAGTCGACTTCGCGTTCGAGCTCCATCTTCTTCTTGGTCATTTCCTCTTCGGTGAGGGTGCCACTGTTGTACTCCGCCTCGATCGCCATCTGCTTTCCGGGTAAGGAATCCAACGTGAAGCGCGCAGCAACCTCGGCGACGCGGGTAGCACCCTTGGTGATTACGATGAACTGTACCGATACCAGAATGACGAAAATGATCAGTCCGATTACCAGCCCGGCGGTACCTTCCGTTCCCACCACGAATCGGGCGAAGGCCTGAACGATCTGTCCGCCAAACTCAGAACCTTGACTGAGAATGAGGCGCGTAGACGACACGTTCAGCGCGAGACCGTACACCGTGGTTACCAGGAGCAAGGTGGGGAATACCGAGAATTCCAGCGC
>CAZNRF010000090.1:0-11071 GCA_964575075.1 uncultured Spirochaeta sp.
TCTTCCAGCGAGTCAGCGTCCACATCGGTACCGTCAAGATGGACATCCAGAATAAGGTTCCCGTTGTCGGTGACCACCGGCCCGGCTTTCCGTTGTGCCATGCGTAGCTCCGGCCGGAACCCCAGGACGCCAATCATCCGTTGGGCGGAGGACAGCGCTGCCGGGATGATCTCAACCGGTATGGGATAGAGTCGACCGAGTTGCACCGATAGCTTGGACTCATCCACCACCACGTACAGTGTTCCGGCGTTGTACTCCACCAGTTTTTCCATCGTGAGAGCGCCCCCGCCTCCTTTGATGAGGTATCCCGTACGCACATCCACTTCGTCGGCGCCGTCAATGGCGATGTCAACGACGCCGTTGATTTTGGGATCGTTCAGGGTAAGGAGCGGAATACCGAGCCGCTGCGCCTCAATAGTGCTCTCAAAACTGGTAGCCACGGCCAGAATATCCGAGAGGGTCCCCTCTTCGAGGAGCGCGCCAATGCGGCGTACCGCGTGAACCGCGGTGCTCCCCGTGCCGAGGCCGACGGTCATTCCTGACTGCACCACGCGGTCGGTTACCGTTTCAGCCACCTTCCGTTTGATTTCAGCTGCTTCCATTATCCGTTGTCCTGTGTACCATAGCGCTCAAGAATTCCAAGGACCCGCTCAGCTCCCAACGTCTTGAGAAACCCACCCAGCCGCGGTCCTTGCTCCTGCCCGATCAGGATGAAGTAGAGCGTTTGAAAGAGGTCTTTGGGCTCTAATCCCGCAGAACGCGCTACATCGTAGATACCGTTTTGCACCTCTTTATCGCTGAGTTCAGCAATGCCGCTCCGCACCATGTCTCGCAACTCCCCTACCGCCTGCAGCTCCGCCGCCGACAGCTCTCTCGGTTGCGTTGTACTCGGGTCTACCACGTGAAAGCGAAACTCCTCCGGAGCGAACTCCTGCACCCAATTCCAGGCACCCCGGGCCCGTTGCCGAGCACGGCGTTGCAGGTCCTCGTCCATCTCGGAGAAACCGGGCATATCAGCGAGTGCCGCGTCCACCGCCCCGTCGTGAATCAACAGAAGATTGCACAAATGGCGGAACGGAATCTGTGCGGGAAGCGACCGCGGCGGGGCCTCCACCTGAGAGAGCTCATAGATACGCCGCTCTTTAGCGGCGCGCTTCTCATTCACCGACTCCTGGCCGAAGTAAATCCGCTCGCACTTATCGTAATCTTCGTAGATCTTGATAACATCCAGGTCGAAGCTGATGGCAAACTCACTGTTCGGCCGCGTACCGGCAAAGAGATAACGAACCACTTCCGGCTGGTATATCTCCAACACATCGCGCAGGCTGATCACCTCACCGGATGAGCTGGACATCTTTCCACCGCGCCCCTTGATGCTGATGAAGTCGTACTGAAACGTCACCGGAGGCTGCCAGTTGTAGATCTCTTGCGCAACGTGGCGGGCCGTATCAAAACTCCCCCCTTCGGAGTGATGATCTTTACCGGCCGGCTCAAAATCCACCTGCTCATAGGCCCACCGCATGGGCCAATCGATACGCCAGGGAAGCTTGGCGTAGCCGGTCTCACGGAGGTCGATCGTATCCTCCTGACCGGTATCCTCACACCGATAGGTGAGGCCCCACTCGCCATCCCACCCGACGATCGTGGTGGTGTCTTTATTGGTGAATCTGCTGAATACACTCACCGGCCACCACTCCGCGGGAAGCGGCGAGGTACGAAAGCGGTTCAGTATCTCCCGAATCTCCTCGCGTCGCTCCAAGGCGGCGCGAATACCCTCGGCGTAGGTAGCCGCACGGTACCGGTGAGCTTGATAGATATACTCCGGCGTGATTCCGACCTCCGCCAGACGCCCTTCCAGCTCCGCCTCATTGGCACGAGCAAAGCTCTCGTGCGTTCCGGCGGGATCCGGCACCATCGTAATCGGCCAGCGGAGGTACGACTCAAACTGCTCCCGATCGCGGACATTGCTCGGCACCTTGCGGAATACGTCATAATCATCCCAGGAGTACAGGAAGCGCACCTCATGCCCTTTGTCACGGAGCGCCCGCACCACCAGGTCCACTGAAATAATCTCTCGAAAGTTACCCACGTGCACCGTCCCTGACGGGGTGATACCCGAGGCGCAGGTGTAGCGCGCTTTGTCGCCTTTTTCACGAATAATCTTGTCGGCGTTGATATCCGCCCAATGGATGCTCATAGGGCGGCAGTATACGCCTGCCGGGGGTAAATTTACAACGCACAGGTGCCGATAGAACTGACATGTGGAAGGCGCTGGTGATCGTAATGATAACGGTGATAGTGGTGTCGCCGTTGGTAGCGGCCAACGGATCTCTGGCCCGGCAATCCGGTGAAGAGGAACCCACCCAACCGGTGCCCGCTCCGCCGGACTCTCAGCATACTCACCAGGTCGAGGGTGTTGCCTCGTGGTACGGCGGCAAGTTCCAGGGACGGCTCACGGCCAACGGCGAGATTTTCGACACGAACGAGCTCACCGCAGCGCATCGTACGATACCGTTTGACACGATCGTTCGCGTCACCAACCGCGACACCAACCAATCGGTGGAAGTGCGGATCAATGACCGCGGACCGTTTGTCGACAATCGTGTGATCGACCTGAGTCGCGCCGCCGCCTCTCGCATCGGTCTCACCGCATCGGGGATCGCCCCGGTAGAACTGGAGATCGTACATTACGTACCGGAACCGGACTCCCGCATTATTCAGATCGCCTCATTCTCCCAACGGGAGAACGCCGAGACGGTGGCGAACCAACTGATACGCGAGGACTTACCGGCAGCCGTGGAAAGCGCATCCGATCACGGGGTGTTCCGTGTCGTCCTCACCGATGTCAAGGAGAGGGACGTGGAATCGTATCGGGAGCGATTGGCATCATTGGGATTCCCCTCCGTCCTGGTACGAAGAAACTGACCTCTTGTAACCAAATTCTTCCCAAAGCTTTCCCTTGTGCACCGGTATCACTACATTGTATAGGCTATGTCGGACACCTTCTGGAATGACCGTTTTGCAGACTCCGAATTCCACTATGGAACGGAGGTGAACGCCTGGGTTGACGAGGCCGTCGGACGGTACGTACTGAACGGCCATTGGTTTGCCAACCTCGGCGTCAGCGGTCCCGATGAACTCAACGTAATCGAACTGGCCGCCGGCGAAGGGCGCAATGCGGTTTGGCTCGCCGAGCAAGGCTTCCAGGTGACCGCCTTCGATCAATCCTCGAAAGGCAGCGAGAAGACGCAGCGCCTCGCCGCAGAGCGCGGGGTGGTTCTCACCAGCCGCACGGATGACGCCATCGATCTGGGCCTCAATTCCCCGGGCTGGCAGCGCTACGCCGATGTAGTGGTGAGCACCTTCTTTCACACCCACCCGGAGCGCAAGCGCGCCATGTTCGCTGCACATCGCAATCTGGTACGTCCCGGGGGCCTGGTCATTGCCGAATGGTTTCATCCGGATCAGCGTCTGTGGGGCTATACCAGCGGGGGACCTCCCGAGCCGGAGATGATGATTTCGGTACCCGAGCTGCGCACGTCCTTCGGAGAGTGGCATATTCTCGAATGCCGCGTGCGTTTGCGCAAGCTGACCGAGGGCCGTGGGCACGACGGCGAAGGAATTGTAACTCAGTTTGCCGCGCAGAAGCCGGTATCCTGGTTCTGACCGCCGCTGGTTCAGCAATCACGGGTGCCTTGACACGCCGGAGTGTGCCGGGGCAGTATGGCGCTTCCATTTGCAGGTCCAGGCGTAACTCAGGTCAACATCTTTGCTGTACACCGTTATGTCTGGTCCCTGCATTCCGGGCCCATAGCTCAGTTGGTTAGAGCAGCGGACTCATAATCCGCGTGTCTTCGGTTCAAGCCCGAATGGGCCCATTATTCCACGATCCGGCGGGCATCCTGCTCGCCGGACCGGCTGGGTTGCTCCAACGTGCGCTGCTCACTCAGTGCGATTATCGCATCATCCTCAACCAGCAACAGTACCCGGCGTGGTGTCCCCTCCAAGGAGAGCTCCTGTTGTGCGGTTTAACATACCGAAGCTCATATTCAATGCCCACCGGTACTGATACCGCTGTCTCTTGCCCGGATCACGGTACCAGGTGGCACGAATAAGAGATCTTTCGTTGACCAGCCCCATATGCTCAGATATATTGAAACCCAATTTTCAGGCCCGCGCAAACTAAGGAGGTATTAGTGATGCGAACTTTCATTCGTTTTAACCGCTGGACGCGGTTCACCGGACTCGCCATGGCTTTTCTGTTGGTAGGAGCTGCTGCATTTGCTGGAGGTGCTCAAGAGGCACAAGAAGCCGATGACATGGGGCAAGACCTTATCATCGTGGTGCAGTCCGATGTGGTCAGCTTGGACCCCCACGGATCCAACGACTCCCCCTCAAGCAACGTCCGGACCAAGATCTATGACAATCTCATCTACTTCGATGAAAACATGGAACTCCAGGCCGGACTGGCTACCGACTGGGAACTCGTCAATGAGACAACGTGGGAGTTCACCCTCCGCGAAGGGGTTACCTTTCATGACGGCACGCCGTTTACCGCTGACGCGGTGAAGGCAAACCTGGATCGGATCGTTGATCCGGAGCTTGCCTCACAGCGGGAGTTCCTCTTTTCCATGCTCGATGAAGTAGAAGTGGTGGATGACTACACGGTACGGATCTCCACGGAGTTTCCGTTTGTGCCGATTCTCAGCCACCTGGCTCATGATGCGGCGGGTATCGCCAGCCCCGCAGCCCTTGAAGAAGCAGGTTATGATGAGGCTGAAGCGGTCGGAACCGGTCCGTACATGCTGCGCTCCTGGGAGCCCGGCGACGAGCTGGTCCTCGAGCGAAACGAGGACTTCTGGGGTCCCGCACCCAATCCCGACACGGTGACGTTCCGGGTGGTGCCTGAAGAAAGCACCCGAATGGCACTGGTTGAGCGGGGAGATGCCCACGTAGCGGAGATTCTTCAGCCCGCCACGATGGGTCGTGTTGAGGCCTCCGATAACATGAACCTGGAGCTCTTCGATACCCTCAGCCTCAACTACATCGGCTTCAACACCGACAAGGAGCCCTATGACGACGCCCGTGTCCGTCGCGCGATCACCATGGCCATCAACATCCAGGAGATGATCGACGGCATCGTAGAAGGCGCCGGTACCCGAGCGATCGGACCGATCAGCGAGGCGGTAGTCGGGTTTCATCCTGACCTCGATCCCCTCCCCTATGACCCGGAGATGGCGGCGGAGCTCCTCGCTGACGCGGGTTACGAAGATGGGTTCTCCACCACGCTGTGGACCAATGACAACCCCACCCGGATCGCAATTGCCGAGATCGTACAGAACAACCTCGCGCAGCTGAACATTGACGTGGAGATCGAGGTCCTCGAATGGGGCGCCTACCTCGACCAGACCGCTGAGGGTCTGCATGACATGTTCATTCTGGGATGGGTGACGGTCACCGGAGATGCCGACTACGGTATGTACGCGTTGCTGCACTCCTCCAATGTGGGAGCCGCGGGTAACCGCGCCTTCTATCGCAACGAGGAAGTGGATGAATACCTCGATCGCGGACGGCGCGAAGCGGATCCTCAGGATCGGGTAGAGCTGTACCACGACGTGCAGGAGAACCTCATTGAGGATGCTCCTATGGTGAACCTCTATCATCCCCAGTGGATGATTGCGGTAGCGTCGAACGTCAGCGGCTACAGCCACCATCCTGACAACGCGATGCTCATCGACGACGTGGTGATTGAGTAGACCGTCATTTAGAGCCCCGTAATGGGGCTCTCCATTTCTTTGTGCTCGAGCTTCGGACTGGTTCCGGGGCTCGGGTATATCCCTCAGAGCAGAGGCGCTCATGCAGTCAACTACTGATAATCCTCAACCATTGGAACGACCCGGCGACTCCGATCCGGTTGTATCTGTATCAGCCGCAGGCGGACACCGGTGGCGCATGTTGGGTAAAAAACTGATGCGCAACCGGTCAGCAGTGGCGGGAGGAGTCTTTATTCTCCTTTTGCTGCTGATGGCGATAGCACCGTCCCTGTTTGCGACGCACGATCCCACGGGATTTCAGGATCCCGGCAATCGCTTTGCTCCACCCTCCGCGGATCACTGGTTCGGAACCGATAATCTGGGGCGTGATGTCTATAGTCGCGTAATATACGGGACGCAGGTTACGCTCGCGGTCGCGTTCACCTCCGTCTTTTTTGGCGCGATCTTTGGAGTTACCTTAGGTATTGTGGCCGGTTACTACGGGAAGTGGCTCGACACGATTATCATGCGTCTGATGGATATATTGCTGGCGTTTCCTGGTATACTACTTGCCCTGGCCATTGTGAGTGCCCTGGGAGCCTCACTCAACAACGTCGTTATTGCGATCGCGATCTTCTCGGTCCCCAGTTTCGCGCGCATCGTGCGGGGATCGACCCTGGTTGTGCGGAATCTGGAATACGTGGAAGCGATTCGCGCCCTCGGTGCGCGGGACGCAAAGATTATTGTGCAACACGTACTGCCCAACGTAATGTCCCCCATTATCGTGCAGGCAACGCTCTATATCGCAACCGCAATTCTGATCGCCAGCGGTCTTTCATTCCTGGGTCTCGGCGCCCAACCGCCGACCCCGGAGTGGGGACTCATGCTTTCCTCCGGTCGGGACTTCATCTGGAACGCTATCCACGTCTCACTGTTCCCGGGCCTTGCTATCGTTCTGGCGGTTCTCGCATTCAATCTTCTTGGGGATGGGCTCCGGGACGCCCTTGATCCCCGCACACAATAGGAGGTCACCGTATGTCCGTCGGTGTCTATCTCGCTCGCCGTCTCGTTCAGATGATTCCGGTACTGTTAGGTGTTGTGTTTCTGGTCTTTATGTTGCTCCATCTGGTGCCCGGAGATCCGGCGATCATCATGGCTGGAGAGCGCGCCTCCCCTGAGCAACTGGAACTGATGCGAGAACGTCTTGGTCTCAACGATCCTATCATCGTACAGTACGGGCGCTACCTCGGAAATGCGCTCCAGGGAGACCTCGGTGTATCGGTGCGAAACGATCGGCCGGTGACACAGGAGATCTTCAACCAGCGCTACGGCATCACGCTACAACTCGCCGGTATGAGCGTGCTTCTGGCCATCTTCATCGGAGTTACCGCCGGCGTGGTCTCAGCGGTATGGCGTTATTCGATCTTTGATACCCTTATCATGCTCCTGGCCCTGTTTGGGTTATCGATGCCCAATTTCTGGCTGGGAATAATGTTGATCTACTGGTTCAGCGTGCAGTTGCCAGTGCTTCCCGCCGCCGGCTGGGGTGACATGGCCCAGGCGATTCTTCCGGTCGTTACCCTCGGTACCGGTGGCGCGGCCGTAATCGCTCGAATGACCCGATCCAGTATGCTCGAAGTGATCAACCAGGACTACATTCGTACCGCACGCGCCAAGGGAGTCCGGGAAGCGGTGGTCATTAACAAACACGCCTTACGCAACGCCTTGATTCCGGTGGTCACCGTGGTGGGACTGCAATTCGGATTCTTCCTCGGTGGCTCAGTACTCACGGAGACCGTCTTTGCGATTAATGGACTAGGCCGAATGATGGTTGCGGCGATCAACGCCCGGGACTTTCCCGTCATTCAGGGAGGGGTCCTGGTGGCCTCGGTTTCCTTCATGGCCGTTAACTTAGTGGTCGATGTGACGTACAAATTTCTCAACAAACGGATCGAACTCAATTGACGGAGCGAGCTATGGCAGAAACGGCTAAGACATCACAACCACTCCTGGACGTCCGCGATCTGCGTACCTCGTTCTTCACCGAAGACGGCGAGGTGAAAGCCGTGGACGGGGTGAGCTTTTCGATCCGTCCCGGCGAGACTTTGGGAATCGTGGGAGAATCCGGATGCGGGAAAAGCGTCACCTCCCTTTCGATTATGCAGTTGCTTACCCCACCGGGGCGTATCGTGGGCGGCGAAGTTCGCTTCCGGGATGAGAACCTCCTGAAGCGTACTGAGCCACAGATGCGGGAACTTCGAGGCAAAGACATCTCCATGATTTTTCAGGAGCCGATGACCTCGCTGAACCCGGTCTTTACGGTGGGTGATCAGATTGCTGAAGCGGTACGAATCCATGAGCGTCTTGATAAGCGCGCCGCTTGGGCTAAAGCGATCGACATGATCCGCCTCGTGGGGATTCCCGATCCGGAACGTCGCGCGAAACAGCATCCCTTTGAGCTGTCCGGTGGCATGCGTCAGCGGGTGATGATCGCTATGGCGTTGGCGTGCAGCCCGTCGCTCCTCATCGCTGATGAGCCTACTACGGCGTTGGACGTAACGATTCAGGCCCAAATTCTGACCCTCTTGCGGGGGCTACAGAAAAACTTAGGGCTCACCATCCTCCTCATTACTCATGATCTCGGCGTGGTCGCCCAGACCTGTGACCGCGTGGCCGTCATGTATGCCGGCCGGATTGTAGAATCCGCCGACGTGCACACCCTGTTCGCAAATCCAAAGCATCCGTACACGGAGGGACTGCTGAACTCACTTCCTCTCGCGGGCGATCAGGAAGGAGATTTGCAGGCCATTCCCGGCACCGTCCCAAGCCCCTTCGCGATGCCCTCGGGTTGCCGTTTTGCGCCGCGCTGTCCCCACGCCAGAGACCTCTGTCGTGGCGAGGAGCCTGAATTAAACGCCCCCTCCGGACCGTCTGCCCCTGCAGACGGCAGTTCAGTACGATGCTGGATCCACACACCGCGGTGGAACGCAGAAGCGGTCTCCACGAGATCGGGAGGACAGAACGCATGAGAGATCAAGAACCGATCCTTCAGGTGCGGAATCTAAAGCAGTACTTCCCCATTCGCGGTGGTATTCTCGGACGCGTACAGAATCACGTAAAAGCGGTGGATGATATTAGCTTTGATGTGTATCCCGGTGAGACGCTGAGCATCGTCGGCGAATCGGGGTGCGGGAAGTCCACCACCGGTCGCTGTATTCTGCGTCTGCAAGAGCCGACGGATGGACGGATTTTGTTTGAGGGGGAAGATATCACCGCCCTGTCCCTCTCGGAGCTCCGCCGACGACGCAAAGATATGCAGATCATTTTTCAGGACCCCTACGCGTCGTTTAACCCGCGCCAGACGATCTACCAGTTACTCTCTGAAGCGATGTCTATTCAGCATATCGATCCTCCCGGCGGGCGGCGACAGCACATCGTCGAGCTTCTGAAGATGGTAGGTCTCAAGGCGGAACACATCGACCGCTACCCCCATGAGTTCAGTGGAGGGCAACGACAACGCATCGCCATAGCTCGGGCGCTGTCCGTGGATCCCAAGCTGATTATCTGCGATGAGGCGGTGTCGGCCCTTGATGTTTCGGTACAGGCGCAAGTGATTAACCTGTTGATGCGGTTACAGCGGGAACTGGGACTGACGTATATTTTTGTCGCTCACGATCTTGGCGTGGTCCGGCGTATATCCAGCAGAATCGTGGTAATGTATCTGGGCCAGGTGGCCGAGGTGGGAGAGACCCACGAGATCTTTGAACATCCGCAGCACCCCTACACCCGGGCCCTTCTGTCAGCCATACCGGTTCCGGATCCTGCCCAACGACACCAACCGATCGCGCTGGAAGGCGATGTACCCTCCCCGATCGATCCACCGGCGGGCTGCCCGTTTCATACGCGTTGTCCCTACGTGATGGACCGCTGCGTTACCGACAAGCCGCCGGTCTACCCGGTGGGCGAAGAACACGGAGCGGCGTGCCACCTGTTGGAGAACGGGCGGGTGGACTATGACACCCTCACGCCGAGCCGATAGCGCGGCAGCATGAAACCGACGATGACGTTTGCTCCCGTAGATGATCGAGTTCTCCAGGAATTGCGCACCGTGGTGGGTCCAAAACGAGTGATTGCCAAGGATCCGGAAGCCCTGGAGGCGTTCTCTCATGATGAGATTCCTGATAGAGCGTATGCCCACCAGCCGGAGGTCGTGATCGACGCCGCTACCGCAGAAGAGGTAGCGGCGGTCCTGCACATAGCGAACCGCGAAAAGATCGCCGTTACGCCCCGGGGTGCCGGAAGCGGACTCTCCGGGGGCGCGGTACCGTTGCATGGCGGTATTGTATTACGGACCGACCGGATGAACCGAATCATCGATGTTGATCTGGAAAATATGATGGTGGTGGTGGAGCCGGGGGTGGTCACCGCCGCCATCAATGAGCGGCTGCGAGGCACGGGACTGTTCTACGCGGGATATCCCATGAGTCTCGAGACGTGTTACGTGGGCGGGAATGTGGCCGAAAACGCCGGCGGTGGCAAGGCGGTGAAGTACGGTGTCACCGGGCGCTATGTGTTGGCGCTCCAAGTTGTCACCCCCACGGGGGAGATCGTTCGCATGGGAGGCAAACTGATTAAGGACGTCTCCGGCTATAACCTGGTTCAACTTATGGTTGGCAGT
Organism: uncultured Spirochaeta sp.; assembly: GCA_964575075.1. GTDB lineage: Bacteria > Spirochaetota > Spirochaetia > DSM-27196 > Alkalispirochaetaceae > Alkalispirochaeta. The sequence continues at coordinate 10,432 of CAZNRF010000090.1, forward strand.
GAAGGGACCCTCGGAGTGATTACGGAGGTGACCCTCCGTCTCTCCCCGGAACCGCAGGCGTCGGCGGATCTCCTGGTAACGTTCCCTGACACCGAAGCTGCCATTACAATGGTTCCGCGCATAATGACTGAGACCGGCATTACGCCCACGGCGCTGGAGTTTATAGACCGCGGCAGCTTTGCACAGGCCTGTCGATATCTCAATGAAACGCTTCCCTATGAGAACGCCGGGGCGGTGCTCATCATTACGGTAGACGGCTCAGACCGCGAGCAAGTAGAACGTGAATATGAAACGATCGGCTCCCTCTGCACTAATTACGGAGCGTTGGAGGTATACGTGGCGGATAACGCCGCGGATAGCGAGCGGGTGTGGCGTGTCCGACGTAACATCGCCGAAAGCTACGCCCTCATCAGCCCCGATCAGGCAAATGAGGACCTGGTTGTGCCCCCGGCACGCATCCCGGAACTGATTGCAGGCATGGAAGAGATCGCTGCGCGGCACACGATACTCATCCCCGCCTACGGCCACGCCGGCGACGGAAATATTCACACCCGCACCGTTCGTGACCCGGAGTGGACCACCGAGCAGTGGCAACCACGGCTCCCGATCATACTCGATGAACTCTACACCCTCCCCGCCC
>CAZNRF010000091.1:0-10895 GCA_964575075.1 uncultured Spirochaeta sp.
AGCGGTGGAGACTGTAGGTGGGCACCGAACGAAAGCCTCGGCGCACCTTGTGTTCGGAGCCCATGCCGGGATCGAATACCCGTATTCCCTCCGAGATCGCCCATTCGATCGGTGTGTAGTAGCACACGTTGAAGTGCAGGTTGGGCCGTTCTTCCCGGGTTCCCCAGTACCGGCCCAGGATACGGTCACCCGTTCTCAGGATGAACGCCAGCGCCAGGGGATCCGCCGACGTGTCCAGCGTGTCCAGCGTGTTCCGCGTGTTCAGCGTGTCCGGGGCGGCGGGGGCGTGGGGCCCGTCGTGGGGGGATGCGTTGCCCGTCGTGGCGGGATCCACCGCCACGGAGAACCACGCGTGTTCCCGCACCTCAGCGGGCATATTCGTGAAGAAGCGGCGGGTGAGAAAGCGCGCCGCGAACGGCCCAAACTGCTCGTTGGTGCGGAGGTAGTACTCCGCCATGCGCTCAAAGTAATGGGCCGGCGCCTCCGTGGCGGGCACCATGCCCAGGATGATACCCTGGTCTTCCATGCTCGCCCGCTCCCGGCGGATGTTGCGGCGCTGGTTCTTTCTGAACCGCGCGAGGTAATCATCAAAGCTGGTGAAGTTCTCGTTGTACCAGGCGTACCCGTGGTGTTCCCAGGTGGTCATGCCCAGCCCTTTGAGCCGGTGTTGCCACTCCGGCAGAACGAAGTTGAATTGCAGCACCGCGATGCCGGTGTCCCGGCAGTACTGTTCGATCGCGGTGAGAATGGGCTCCGCCAGCTCATTCTCCCTGCCCGGGGTGGTAAGGAATCCGAACGCCGGGGAGGGGCTTGCGGGACTCATGCCGACCAGTTTTGGGTAATAACTGCTTCCCAGTTCTCCGGCGACCTCGGCGAAGGCGAAGTCGAATACAAACTCTCCCCAGCTGTTCGTGCGGATGTACAGGGGAACCGCCGCTACCATGTCACCGTGCTCATGGACGGTGAGATGGGCGGGAGTCCAGCCGTGTTCCGGGGTGATACTGCCGCTCTCCTCCAAATGCCGCAGCCATTCGTGCGTCATGAGCGGGGTGGGAGATGCGGCGGCAAGGGCGTTCCATTGCTCCCGGTCGATCTCCGCCATGGACTGGTGCCGGTGATACTCCATGGCTGGAAGCTACTGCCGGCGCACCCGCGGCAGCAAGTCGCCGTCGCTACAGGACGTCGGCTGCCGCTATTGCACGTCTGGTGCTGCTATTGCACGTCCGGTGCTGCTGCAGCGCTTCCGCCGCGGCTCAGCCCGGCGGCCAGCCCAGCGTACGCCCCGCCAGGATATGGGCGTGGATGTACGGCACCGTCTGGAGCGCGTCCTTTCCGGTATTGAACACCACGCGATAGCCGTTCTCCTCGAGACCCAGGGAGCGGGCGGTTTCGGCGATGCCGTGAACGATGCGTCCGATCACTTCAGGATCGTGGTGGGTGGATTCGGCAATACTGGTCATTTTCGTGCGAGGTACCACGAGAACGTGAGTGGGCGCCTGCGGATTGATATCGCGGAAGGCCACCACGTAGTCATTCTCAAAGACGATATCCGCCTGCATTTCCCCGGCGATGATCTTGTCGAAAATTGTCTCTTCCATGAGGGTATGGTACCGCCGCTACGGCGGCCTCGCCACCCCCCGGTTACCGTTGAAGTCGAACGTTACGGTCGACCGTTGTAGGCGACCGCTGAGGGCGACTATCCGCTGCGGCGGTCCCGGTATCCACCGGTGCCGGCTCCGCTGCGGCAGCTGGTGCACCCCAAGACGTGGACGTGCTTGCGGGTTCCCTTCGTAAACATGCGGGCCACCACAAACCCCTCCTCGGGGATCTCCCGCCGGCATACCGGGCATACCCGCTGGTACCGATGATTAACGGGGTAGCAGTAGGGGCAGCCGAACATGTGTACCACCGAGTCGGGAGCGTTCTTATCACCGCCGGAGTAGACCACGGTGTGAACCGTTTCTCCCGGTTCCAGCAGGGTATGACACAACGGGCAGGGCTTCATCACCTTGAGCTGATTTCGGGAGCGCCCGGCCATACGATCCGAAAGCGCGGAATAATCGCTGCGCCGTAAATGCATCAGACTGATCAGAAGCGCGACAACGATTCCGGCCAGAACAAGCAGCAATGTGTACTCGATGACGCACCTCCTTCCCGCAGGGTACACTGATTGTATGGCGCGTCTCTACATAATCGCAACGCCTATCGGCAACCTCGGTGATATCACCTTCCGGGCGGTGGAAACTCTTCGGGCGTCTCGGGCGGTTTTCTGCGAAGACACGCGGCAGAGTCGCAAGCTTCTGACGCATCTGGGAATCTCGGTACCGATGCACAGTTGTCGCGGTCAGAACTCCGCCGCGTGCATCCCCCGGGTTCTTCAGCTTCTGGATGAGAATGCCGATATATCGTACCTGAGCGATGCCGGAACGCCGGGGATCAGTGATCCCGGCAGCCGGTTGGTGCGGGCGGTACGGGAGACTGATCACTCCATTGTGCCGATTCCCGGAGCCAGTGCGGTAACGGCGTTGCTGTCCGTAAGTGGTGTTGCCGGGCGGGGGTGGTTTTTCGAGGGATTTCTGCCGCCGAAGGGCGCGAAGCGCGCTCGACGGATCGGTGAGTTAGCGGCACGGAAGGAGCCGTTTGTCCTGTACGAGTCTCCCCACCGCATCGAGAAGCTCTTGGCGGAGCTGGTCCAGGAGGCGGGAGGGTTTTCCGTCGTCCTTGGGCGGGAGCTGACCAAGCTGCATGAGCAGATTGTGGAGGATACGGTGGAAGGAATCGCTGAAAAGCTCTCCACAGGAGAAATCCCCGTCCGTGGGGAGTTCGTCCTGCTTGTTTGGACGGGGAAAAGCCGTTAACATTATAGGGTAGGATGCCGATAATGAACATGAAAGGAAGGACCAATCGATGACAATCGAAGGAATTGGGCCGGTTGATCCGATACAAAGGTTCAACAAGACAGACAAGGTGAACAAACCCAACGCTCCCGGTGCCGGTGATTCCATTTCCGTGTCCAATGAGGCAAAGCTGCGCGCGGAGATTATGCAGGTTGTCGAAGAGGTCCGGAATCTCCCCGATATTCGCCAGGATCGCGTTGAAGAAGTTAAGGCGCGCTTAGAGGATCCTTCCTATATTGATAGTCATGTTGTGAATTCGGTGGCCGACGAGATCATGTCGGTATTCGGTATCGACTAATTCCTTCCCGGTGTTTTGATTATCCGACGGCAGTGCTGTACATTTAAGGCACTGCCTTTTTTTTGGAAATGTAAGAAGCATGCAGACATTTACACTGAGAGTTCCTTCGACAATCGTTTTTGGCCAGGATGTTCTCCCCCAACTGGGCAGTATCGCTCGAGGTCTCGGTACCCGGGCGCTTATTGTCTCTGAGTCGGTTCTCCATGAAGGACAGCACATACAACGTGTCGTTGAGATCCTCAAACGCTCCGGCGTGGAGACGATGATCTACGATGAGCTCATGCCCGGTTCCCCCGCCTCATCGGTGGATGACATCGCCTCTCTGGCGCGGGCGGGAAAAGCGCAGGTTGTCATCGGCCTCGGTGGTATGCGGGTGCTCTCGTTGGCGCGGTGCGTGGCAAATGTGGCGGCGGAGAAGACGCGCATGGGCGACCTGATGGAGGGTACCCTCCCGGCATCGTCGATTCCGTACATCGAGGTTCCGTCCTCCTATCGCAATCACCTGCTTATGCGGAACGAGGCGGTGGTAACCGACGGCCTCGCCGGGCGAGCCCGGATAGTGCAGATCGTTCCCGGAACGGTTCGCGCTACCGTCCTGGAAACGAGTTTTACCCAGACCCTGTCCAATAAATACGCGCTGGCGGCGATCATGGATACCTTGCTGGCCGCCGTAGAGGGATACTACTCACCTCACAGCACGATGTTTTCCGACACGCTCCTCTTGCGAGCAACCCGTGAACTGCAATCCGCCGCGGTGGCGGGCATCAAGAACCCCGGTGACGGTCGCTTCCGGCTCCAGGCGGCGGAAGCCGGCTTGCTTACCGCCATGGGTCTTGCCATCGCGGGGCAGGGGATCGGCGGCGGTCTGGCCTACGCGATCAACGCCCGCTTCAGCCTGCCGAAGTCGTGGGTGGCGGGGATTCTGCTTCCCCACGTGGTGGATTTCCTCACGCCTCGTGATGTAGAGAAGGCCGCGAGGATCGCCGCAGCGCTGGATGAGCCGGTGGAGCGGATCACCGCTGCCGATGACGCGCCCCGCGCCGCCCGGGGCGTTCGCAAGCTGCTCACCCATCTCGACTTGCCGCCGCGATTACGGGATCTGGATGTCACGGTGGATGACCTGAGTCTGGCTGCCGAGGATGCTGCCGACTTTTCGCTGCTGACCAACGTCCCCGGAGGTGTCTCCGGCGCCGACTTACAGCAGTTGGTAGCCGCCGCGTTCTAAGCCGTTCCATGGAGGAAAAACTCTCCTTGCGCCGGGTATCTGCGCTGCAGGCGAGGCCGCTGGCGCGCTATCTGGAGCCGCTCCTGACGCAAAGCGCCCCCACCCTGGCCCGAGATGCCTACCTACAGACCATTCTCTCCGTGCTGATTGATGACCCCGCCCGTCCAGCCGGGGTGCGCCTGGCCGCGGCAGACCTGCGGGCGATCCTTCTGCTGGGACACCCGGACTGGACCGCTACGGAGCTCGGTGGTCAGCTTCGGCGTCGAGCCACGGTGTTACAGGAGGCGTTGGCGCGAGCCGCCGGAATCGACGGGCCGGCCGTTTCAGCGGCGCCCCGCTCGCCCCCGAGTCCCTCCGGCCCGGAGACGTGGCGCATGCCGATCGTTATCTGGATTCCTCATCTTCGCTCACCCTTCAATGTGGGCAATATCATCCGCACCGCGGCGGCGTTCGGCGTGGCCGGAGTCGTGGTAGGAGAGGCGGTGCCGGAGCTCAGCCATCCGCGGCTCAGGCGTGCGGCGATGGGCGCCGAGACGATGGTGCCGGTCCTGCGGGGCGGGGCGACAGACGCCGCGAACCTCCTTGGTGAAGCCGCCGCGCCGGTGGTTGCCCTCGAGACCGGGGGAACGCCGGTAGCCCAGTTTGCGTTTCCCCAAAGGGGCATCATGGTAGTGGGTCACGAGGAGTTAGGTATCTCCGAGGAGATCTTGGAGATGTCTCGTAAGGCAGGAATGGTGGTGACGATTCCCCACGGCGGCCCCAAGTCCTCATTGAACGTGGGGGTCGCCACAGGAATTGGACTTTCCTGGTGGGGAGCCGGGATCGCTACGGGTTGAGTTCCACGCGCCAGTTCACCTCTCCCACCTCCCGCAGCGTGGCTGACACGCCGCAGTACTTGGTTTGCGAGAGCTGACACGCCTTCTCGATCTTTTTCTCATCCAGCTCTGATCCCCAGAACTGGTAGACCACATCGATCGAGCCAAACACCTTCGGATGAGAATCGGTGGTTTCACCATCGATCTTTATCTCGAAACGGTCAAAGGGCATCTGCATCTTATTAAGGATCGCCACCACGTCCATACCGGTACAGCCGGCCAGCGCGTTGAGCATCAGCGCTTTGGGGGTCGGACCCTGATTCTTTCCACCGACGCTGGAGTCCGCATCTACTACTTGCTTGAATCCTTGCAGCTCCAGCTCGAAGGACATATCTCCCTGCCAGACCGCTTCTGAATGTGCCATCGCGATTACCTCTTGAGTGCTTTCTCTATTTTGCCGACGTCAAAACCGACAATTACCTTTCCATGAATATCGAGTACCGGGACACCCATCTGCCCCGACTTCTTGACCATTTCTTCCGCGCGGCGCTTATCTTTCTGGATATTGTGTTCTTTGAACGTTACCCGATTTTCCTTGAGATATTTCTTGACCTTGTTACAAAACGAACAGCTCGGTGTGGTGTATACCGTTACCGCCATCGCGATTCCTCCGTCTCTCTGTATTATATATGAAAAATACTATAGACGAAAAACTTGGTCAAGTGACGGAACTATCGCTCGCGCTCGAGGCGCGCGAACTCACGGTCATACTGCGTGCTGAGCCGGGTGTGGATCTGTTGGAGCTGCTCCTGGCTGGTGATGCCGATCATTCTCAGCACCCGGCCGTCGATTTGGGAATACTCGGGAGCGGTCATATTTGCCAGTTCGTTGGCAACGTATATTACCGCCACAACATCCCGAAATTGACTCGAGGCTTTCAGTGGCGTGTGGTGATACCGAATCGCCGCCACCAGGATATCCGGAAAATTCCAGCGCTCCGCCAGACGCGCCCCCACCTCGGCGTGATCGATCCCGTTACTCATCTCCTCAAATACGGTGGACGGAATGCCTTTTGAGTTTGCGAACTCCTGCACGTGTTTCACCACATCCGGATGCAGGTTGGAGAAGACGATCTTTCCCATGTCGTGCAGGATCGCCCCTACGTAAACGTCGTCCAGGATATCTTTGCGTTTGTATACGCTCCGGGCAATCGCGTAGGCGAAGTATGCGGTCCGTTGGCTGTGTTCCCACAAGTTGCGGGACACCTCATTCTCCTCGCCGTCTCCCAGCACCCGCTTGGTTCCATAGCTGAAGAGCATCTGCCGTAACCCCCGGAGCCCGACCACCTTGACTCCTTCCACCACGTTATCCAATCGGCGGGAGAGCATATAGCGGGCGCTATTCACGGTGCGCAGGAGGTCTGCGGTGAGGGAGGGATCCTGACCCAGTACGCGGGCGATCTCGTTCATTTCGGCATCGGGGTTTTCGAGGATCTTTTGGAGCTGGAGAATGCTTTCGGGAAACTGCGGGAGCCGCTCGATGTGTTCCGCAAGCTCTCGGGAAATCTCCGTAAGGTTTTCTACCTTGGCCTGGTCCATCGGAATGATCAGCCGCGCCACCGTTTCATCGCCTTCTACGTCGATGTCGAACGCCTCTTCATCAAGGCCGATTTTCTTGAGCATGAGCACCAGAATGACGATACCGAGGCCCGCGCCCTCACTGTCGTCGAGAACCGAGGTCATCGCCTCTTCCATCGTACGAAACGCGCGGGAACGAGCGATGCGGTCGTAGATCCGGATCTGCTCTTTGCGGGTAATCTGGGTATTGTTGCCGATCTTTATGTGCAGGTCCCGCCCTTGCAGATGGAAAACAACCTTCACGTACAGTCCCGCCTCTTCCTGTTTTTCCAGCCAGTAGCGGATGTTGTCCAGCGTCTCGTTCTTGAACGTCTCCATACCGCGGGAGTAATCCGCCGCATCGTGAAGATCCAGCCCTTTTTCCTCAAAGTACACCCGCTTCGTGTTGGCTTTCTTTCCGTTTACCGTAAGCTCCCGAAGACAGTACGCAAGGGAGTCTTTGAGAATGTCACGATCCAGTTCCGAAAGAAACACACCCAGAATCTCTTCTATCTGGGCCTCCGTTTCCGGGGGAAGTTTGTAGCTCTTGATGATAAAGGGCTTTTGGGACCGCGCCGCATCCCGCGCCCGGTCAAGTACACTTTCTGCCTGCTCCTGGCTCATACCTCTCAGTATAGACGCGGCATCCGTTCCCGTGCAACGACTACCCGCACCGACTACGAGAAGTCCTTCACCTGTGCCGCCATTTGCCGCAATCGTCGCTCTACGATTCCATTCACGGTGTTTTTCGGAAAATGACCGTCCGCCTGGCGCTCTCCTGAGGGTTTCCCGGTGAGGATCTCGATCCCTTCGTCCACGGTGTCCACCGCATAGATATGAAACCTTTCCGCATCGACGGCATCCTGGACCTCCCGGGAGAGAATCAGATTCTGGATGTTGGTGCGGGGAATGATCACTCCTTGCCGACCGGTGACGCCCATTAACCGGCAGGTCGCGTAGAATCCCTCGATTTTTTCGCTGATTCCCCCCACCGGTTGAATCTGACCGAACTGGTTGACGCTGCCGGTGACGGCGATGTCCTGGCGAAGCGGAAGGTTGCCGATCGCCGAGAGCAGTACGTACACCTCCGTGGACGATGCTGAGTCGCCGTCTACTTCCGCGTAGCTCTGCTCGAAGCCGATGCTGGCGTTTACCGCCAGGGGGAAGTCGGTGGCGTAGGTGGCCTGGAGAAACCCGTGAATGATATAGACTCCCTTGTCGTGGAGCTCTCCGGATAGCCCGCTCTCCCGCTCGATATTGATGATGCCGTCGGTGCCGGGAGCAACTCGGGCGGTGATGAGCATCGGTCTCCCAAAGGCGTAATAGCCCCGGTCCAAAACGGACAGACCGTTAATCGCTCCGATTCTCGTTCCCTCTACCTGGAGGATCATCTCTCCCGACGAGATCTGTTCGTCGTACTTCTCTTCCGGGAGGTTGTGCAGGAAGCGGCGCATCTCCCGCGCCTGCTCCACTGCCGCTCGGTCTACCATGGTCCTACCGGCGCGACGTGCCCAGTGGCTGGATTCTCGGAGCAAATCCGCAATAAGGGAAAACCGTGTACTCAACTTGTCGCGAAACTCTCCCAGGCGAACGCCGTACTCCACGATCGCCGCCATTCCGTCCTGATCCGCGGGAAGGAGGTGTTCCTCTTCAGTCATCATATGCATGAAGTCCACGTAGGCTCGCCGGGTCTCCGGGGTGTTTTCCATAACGGAATCGAACTCACTGAGCACCTTGAACAGTTTCCCGAACTCCTCATCCTGGTAGAAGAGCAGGTCGTAAATGTGCTCACTGCCCATGAAGATGACTTTCACGTCTACCTCAATGGGATCCGGCTTGAGGCTGTGCATAGGCGGGCCGTAGGGAGTGGGGGCGGAGCGAATCTCCGTGACCTCATCCTGGATTGCCCGCTTCAGGCCGTGCCACACCTCTTCCTGGCTCAGTACGTCCTCCGCCCGGAGCACCAGAAATCCACCGTTGGCGGAGAGAAGACTGCCACTGCGGAGCGCCAGAAATCCGTGGCGTCCCTCGTGTTCGGGGTTGGGCTCCTGTGTTCCGAAGATCTTGTGATAGTCGGGACGGCTCTCGAAGACGACCGGCGTCTGCTGCGTCTCGGCGTGGTCCACCAGTACATTTACCCCATACCGGAGCAACTCGATCTGGCGCTCCTGCTCCTTCTCCGGATCCTCAGGCAGAAACAGTGCCAGATTCTCGAGAATATCTTCCCCGATGCGAGTGAGGTGGGTCACGATGCTCTCGCCGACAAATTCGGTACGAACCGCATCGATCGCAGCTTCCACCACCGGCGCCGCCGCCTCCCGCTGGAGCTCCCGAAGACGGCTCTCCGATCCGATGCGATCACCGCGTAGACTCACGAAGAGGCGGTTCATCTCATCCATGAGTTGGTAATATCGACGGCGAAACTGGTTCCACTCCCGGTCGGTTAGTTTTCCCTCTTCCACCATGGTGCCCAGATCATCCATGGCCACCGGCTTATCATCCACCAGCAGCGCCAGATCGCTTCGCGGTTCTCCCTGATCCCCGATTTGCACAATGGTGAACCCGTCGCGGTTTGCATACGCTTCAAACTCGTTGATCTTTTCGTTTTCCCGCTGCTCCGCTTCCGCCATCAGAGCATCCCGCTGTTCCCGGTACGGTCCCTGCTCCATCGCCGCCGGGAGTTGCTCCTGCAAGGCGGAGACGGTGTCACCAACGCGGCGGCGAAAACGCACGCCATCTCCGGGAGAGAAGTAGAGAATGTGAGGACGATCGGGCTGGGCAAAGTTGTTTACGGCTACGATATCGCGTAACCGCTGCGCTTCAAAAGGTTGCTCCTTGAGAAACCGGAGAACCGTGCTCCGTTTCCCGGTTCCCGAAAGACCCGCCACAAACACGTTGTACCCTTTGGCCCGAATCGCCACCGCCAGTTTGAGCGCCTCAATGGCGCGGGGCTGGCCGATTACCACCCCGGGGGTGCGAGGGGCAGGACGAGAATCAACGGGCCCGATTTCCTCGGGAGATACGGAAAAACGCGCTACCTCGGGATCGAGACGAAAGCGCTTGGTCGAATGCATAGCGCGGAGTATATCCCCGCTGGCAAAAAGAGGACAACCTGAAGTACATTAGGTGCATATGCATAGAAACCCGATTCGTTCGTACTGGTGGTATCTGGGAGCCGAGTTTTCCGCTCCAATCAATTATCTCATTGCCGGATTGGTGGGGCTGATCATTCAGGTGGGCCAGGGCAATGTGCCGTGGGCGTCGGTTTTGCCCTATCTGACGCCGGTGGTGGTGCAGTCATTCTCTAAGGCTACGGTAAAATTTCGCGGCCGGTATAACCGTCTATTGCTGCAACTTCCGGCAGAGCGCCAGGACCCAGCCATGGTGGTAGATAGACAGGGAGTGATCATGGCCGCTGCCGGTCGGAGTGAAGACATCGTGCGGCGCACCGGAGCCCGCACTCTCCACGATTTGGTGCTGGCCCCGGCGTGCTCTGATGTTGATCGCGTGCTCGGCGGCACTGAACCGGCGCAGTTCACCTGCTTTTCCGACAGCTTGGTTGGGTGGTTTGAAATACGCGCCGTCCCGGCCCAAGGGGGCAGCTGGTGGCTGGTGTGGATGGAAAACGTAACCGCTCGGGAAGAGACGATGGCGCGCCTTGCGACGGTTCACGATGCCACCGAGGCGCTGGTCACCACGTACAATGAGCTCAATTCGTCGGCGGAGCTCGATTTGTCAACCGCGCGGATCGGGTTTTCCGACGGGTTTCGGGCGGTGTTTATTGCTCGCAGTGGTGATACCGGCGAGATACGCGGCCACGTATTCCGCCAAGAAGATGGAATTGTGCATCCCTCGGATGAGATAACGATTCCCCGGGGATCCCATGCTGCGGTATTTCTCTCCCGGCGGGAGCAAACAGTGGTCATTCGCCGGCGCCGGGCCGCGGAAAGTGCGGCGGAGTTCTGTGAAAATCACGGCGTAAACCCCCGCGTGGCGGAGGGCGTGGCCGAACCGATCGATAACTTCGTCAATTATCACCGTGGT
>CAZNRF010000092.1:0-10847 GCA_964575075.1 uncultured Spirochaeta sp.
ACAGCGGCTTCAACCTGCGGTCACCGCCGTAACGGGCGGGCGCACATCCTTGGTTATTGCTCACCGCCTCTCGACGATTCAGCACGCGCACCGAATCATGGTTCTGTCGCATGGCGAGTTGGTAGAGGCAGGTTCGCACCGGGACCTCCTCGCCCGTGACGGTCACTACGCTACTCTGTACCGACTGCAGTACGCGCAGCAGGACAATTTTGAAAATTGACACACCACTCGGGACCGCCGCCGCGATTCCTCGGATCTTCCACGGCCTCGCGGGCGAAGGCGCACACCGGCACTGAGGTGTACTGGCCCTGCGGTCCGAACATGCGAACCTGACCACTGAGAATGTTGATCTCATGAACTCGAAACACATCGCCGTCCACGTCTACCGCGGCCCCTTCCTTCGGATACCGGCGACGCTCTTCGCGATAGTAGTCATGCTCGTACGAGAGACAGCAAAGCAGCCGCCCGCAGGGACCGGAGACTTTCATACTGTTTAGTGAGTAATTTTGATCCTTCGCCATGCGAATTGATACCGGCGCCAAACGATCCGAAATACCGTTGCAGCACAGACGGCGACCACAGATTCCGAGTCCGCCGATGATTCTTGTTTCATCCCGGACGCCGATCTGCCGCAGTTCTACCCGCACATGAAACCTGCTGACGAGATCCCGTACCAGAGCGCGAAAGTCAACACGATGGTCTGATACAAAAAAGAACAGCAGTTTCGACCGATCGAGAAGGAAATGTCCGCTCACTACTCGCATATCCAGGTCATGATCATCTACGCGCTGTGCGCAGATTCGTGCTGCGCGATGACTCTCCTGTTCATACTCATGGTATCGGATGACATCAGTTTCGGTAGCTACCCGATCAATACGATAGGTCTTGCGGAATTGTTTTCGATTTCCCTCGCTCACCGGACCCAACGCGACGCCAAGGTCTTCTCCGTAGCGGCCCTGATACACGACCATGTCGTTCTCAGCCACTTCGAGCGCGCCTGAATCGGCAAGATCGGTCTCCCGAGTGTGCAGATTTCGTACTACCAACTCCATATATGAATCCTCAATGAATCAGGTCGACCAACATGCCCTGGATCTCTTCAAGGCGCCGCAGAATATCAATCTGTTCTTTTTGCGTTCGCAACAATCCGCTCACCAGTCGATCTACCGAGCGGTTTATTTCTGTCAGCAGATAGTACCGCTTGCGGGAGAGCACGCTCATTCCCGATTCCTGTATCTGAACGCCGTTTGCCTCAGGCATCACCTTTCTGAGGAATCGTTGGATCGACTCACGATACGCCTGAGCGGCGCTGTACGTCCGTTCGTTCAGAAGTCGCTGTCCCGCCTGATGCACCTGGTCAAAAAGCTCTTCGGTGGGGGCATCGATACGTTCCGGAAGGGCCGACGCACTCAAGGCTGAATCGATACCTGCAGGTTCGGAAACGTCCTCGGCAGGATCGCCGCGATGTAGGTGCCCCGCGAAGCCCGCGCCTGCATGTTCTGCGGAGGACGACCCGCTCTTCCGGCGAGATATTGATCGTGCGCGGTCTGAACGGATCGGCTCCATTACGGTGCTCGCTGCGTATCTGAGGTACGGACGGGTGACCGTCGGCCCCTGCGGCGCCTCCCCCGACCGGCCGTGCCTGATTCAGAGAGAATCGCGTCACCAGCCGCAGGGTGCGTACCGGCCTGGACACCGCGGACGTGCATAGCCCCATCAAGGATCACGCCGGACTCAGCGATAATCCGTGGACTGTAAATGTTTCCAATGATGATTGCGGTATCAAGGGCGATCACTTTGTCGCTGGCATACACCGTACCCCGAAATACGCCACCAATGACCACGGTTGCCGCGTCGATCGTGCAGTCCGCCCGGCCACCTCGCCCGATGATAACCCGTCCGCTGGATTTAACTCCACCGCTGAAGTCACCATCAACGCGCAACAAACCGGATACGGTTATCATACCCTTGAAGTACGTTCCCGCACCGACGATCGAGTTTACGAGTGCTGTTTCTACAGGTGCCATGCTCAAAAATCACACGATCAGCGTGTGCCGATACCGCCCCGGGTAAATGAGTTGCTGATTGTCAGGAATGCCGAGGGGTCCACAACATCGGTACCCAGCATAACGATAAAGTCCAGATGGGGCCCGGTTGAGGTTCCGGTATTGCCGAGCGTTCCAATCCGCTCGCCTTGGACAACATCCTGCCCCTCCGTGACCACGATACTCTGCAAATGTGAGTACCGAGTCCGGAATCCATATTTATGTCGGAGGAAGACGTAAAATCCATACCCGGGGTCGTAACCCATCTCTACCACCTTGCCGTTCGCGCTAGCAAGGACCGGCAGACCCGGCGGGCCGGCGATATCTATTCCTTTGTGCAAATACCACTGCCCGGTAATCGGATGAATATTTGGTCCAAATTCCATAGTGACGCGGCCCATGCCATTGGCCACCGGCCAGAAGTTGGGGAGGTCCGACAATAACGCCTGCTGTGACTCCAGAACAGAGCGCATCTCCCGAAGGGGATTGATCGCCTCTTCCAGAGTCTGGGTGAGCTTCTGAATATCCTGGATCTCCCGGGATTGATCGTCTGCTACCGCCTGAATATCAAAAAAGGAGGCAAGGTCACCGCGTGTTACTGCCGCAGGGACTGCGTCGTCAGGCTGTTCAATTCCCAGGCTGTTAATCGTATCTACCAGCTCTTCATCAAAGGCGCGGCCACTGCGCAGAAGGCTCTGCACTTCTCCGATCACGGAGTCTAGATTGGCTTGGCTCTCGGACAGCTCCTCGTTGCGATCAGAGATAATCGCGGTAGAACCGATGTGTATGCTCGATAGATAAATGAAGCTCCCCACGATCGCCGTGAGGACCGCGCCAACAAAAACCAGTACCAGAGCGTTGACATGAAAATTGAGCGCACTCCGTTCCGAGTGGGGAATGAGCATGATCGTAAAACGTTGTGTCAGAGCTCGCCATATCCGGCGAGGTAGCCCTGGTCGAGAATTGCCCCTGCGCTGCTTTGATGCCACCAAATATCTCCGTTAATTACGATAACATAGAGAATTATACTCGTCAATTCCTATACTTACTATCGGCCAACCTTGACGAAGCCTGACCACGGTGCTATGTTTTTTTCAAGCTATATAGATAGCTATTCCAATCCTGCGAACAAATGGGCAACAGCATGAGATTTTTTGACACTCACGCTCACATAGGGTTGATCGATGAAGACCCGATTGAGCAACTAATTATCAGTCAGGAAGCCAGACACGAACACGTGGACGGCATCCTTAGCATTTGCAACAACGTTCGAGATTTTTTCGATCTGCATGCTAACCTAAAAACAGCGCCCAATGTGTATTTCGCCGTTGGGGTATCTCCGTCGGAAGTCACCAATCCGGGGAAGGAATGGGAAACCCAGGTCGAAAAAGGAGCTGCCTTACCACGGGTCGTTGCAATCGGAGAGACCGGCTTGGACTACTATCGCAAATTTGGTGATCGCGACTCCCAGATCGAACTGTTTGTCCGACAACTCGAGCTTGCCGCACAGCTGGACAAGCCGGTAATCATTCATAACCGTGAGGCAGGCACCGACGTCCTGGATATTCTCAGTCAGAAGATTCCTCCCAAAGGAGCAGTCTTGCACTGTTATTCGGAAAACTGGGAATATGCCAAAAAGGCGTTGGAATTGCCGATTTATATCTCCTTCGCGGGAAATGTAACGTACCGAAATGCGCGAAACTTACATGAGACCGCAAAGAATATGCCTCTTGAGCGGATGCTGATCGAAAGTGAAAGTCCTTTCATGGTTCCAGCTGCCCATCGAGGGGAACGAAACCGCCCCTCTTATTTGCCGGAAACGGCAAAGTTCTTGGCAGGTCTCCGCGATATGGACGAGGAAGCACTGGGAGAACAGCTGTTCACCAATAGTTGTGAGTTCTTCGGTATCGAGCTCTAGTTCAGGGTGCGCGCCGCCGGCGGTACTCGTACATAAGTAGTGCCGCCGCAACTGAGACATTGTAGGAATCTACACCGCTCTCTACCGGTGCTTCGCCGGGTATCGTCACGATCTCGTCGCAGGTCTTCCGGATGAGCGGTGAAAGGCCTTTCCCTTCCGCACCGAGGACCAGCACGCTTTTTTCTGAAAAATTGACGGTAGGAAGGGAGGTACCCCGACTATCGGCGCCGTAGATCCACCACCCCTCATCACGGCACAGTTCGAGCGCACCCCGGAGATTCGAGACGTAGGCGATCGTCACGAAACGGGAAGCCCCCGCGGAGGTGCGTTCCACGGTATCGCCGGCCGACGCGCTCCGACGCGTGGGAACAATCACCAGAGAACTCCCCATAAGCAGCGCCGAGCGAAGTATAGCTCCAAGGTTGTGAGGATCAGTTACGTGGTCCAGGGCAATAATCAGGGATGCTGTGGCCGCGGCGTGGTCATGAAGCCACCCCTTCAGCTCAACCGTTGTTGATCGGATCTGGGAGCTCGCCTCCTCAACCTTGAGAGCCGCTCCGCGAGCCGCATCCCCGGCGAAGCGTTTCAGCTCCTGGCTCCCCACGTGCCGGACCTCGACACCAACGCGCTTTGCAGCCTGCACAAGCTCGTCGTTGCGGGGACCCTTGCCGGATACGAGTAACGTTCCAGCTAAGGGGGCCTCGAGGGCCGCCCGGATAGCATGGCGGCTCGTTATCCATCCCATCGATTAGTCGTCTCCGAATTCCTTCACGAGATCGATCGAGCCATCGAAGTTGGTATCCCGCTCGTATCCACGAACTCGAACCCCATCATGCATATAGATCCACAGGTCTATCTCACCATCAAAGTTGGTATCTAAGAGCTCCATGTGGAGTACGCCGTCCCGATAGATATAAAAATCATCCATCTGACCGTCGCGGTTGTAGTCCATCGCCTCAAAACGCTTTTCGTTGTCCTCATCAAGCCGCAGCGCGTAGTCTACCGAACCATCAGAATGAGTGTCTCCAGTGATCCACGAGTCATCATAGTCGTCAACGGAGAATATCGGTTCAAACTCCTCATCGTCGCTTTCGATTCGCTCGACGGCCTGGGCCCCGGCGATCGTAAGAACCAATGTGAACAATAGTAGTGATTGTAATATGCGGTTTCGGTTCATCACTCCCCCTTCCGAATGTATCGGTCCTGAAACCCAGGTCCTTGATACACCGGAGGAGGTTCCTGCCGGCAGGCGCCGGCGCTACAGCTCTCGTAACGGGATCGGATCGGGAGTATGATCCTCCCCTTCCAGTTCCGAAAGTTCCTTGAGCAGTTCTTTTGATTTACCCGAGACCCGTTTGGGAATCGAAATGTGGATCTTAATGTACATATCCCCACGTCGACTGCTGTTCACAACGGGGATCCCCTCGTTTTTGAGGCGTAATACCTTACCGTGCTGGGTACCGGCCGGAATCTTTACGCGGGCGCGTTTACCATCGAGGGTGGGAACCTGTATGTCCGCTCCAAGGGTTGCTTGGGTGATGCTGATTGGCACTGCACAATAGATATCGTTACCCTGCCGCTCGAAGTGTTTATGGGGCTGGACGTGGACAACGACGTGGAGATCCCCGGGCTCTCCCCCACCGCGGGCCGCATCACCCTGACGCGGTATCGAAATACGCTGCCCGTTGGCGATGCCGGCGGGGATCGTCACCTTTACGCGCTGCCGCTTCTTGATTACGCCGCTCCCCTGGCAGGCAGAGCACGGATTATCTACGACCGTTCCTTCGCCATTACAGGTAGGACACACTGATGCCACAGAGAAAAAGCCACTACTTCGGCGCACTTGTCCGGCACCACCGCAGGTCTGGCAGGTCTTGCGACTGCTGCCCGATGTAGCCCCGGTGCCTCCACACTGCTCACAGGCGGCTTCGCGCTCGTAGGCAACCTCTACTTTCGTACCGAAGGCGGCATCCGTAAACGAGATCTCTAAATCATATCGCAGATCTGATCCCCGAGCGGGCCCGCCGCGGCGTCCTCCGCTCCGACCGCGAGTACCACCACCACCTCCGAAAAAAGACTCGAAGATGCCGGAGAAGTCCCCGAAAATATCTTCGAAATCTCGGAAGGCGGAGGAAAACCCCTGTGAGCCGGGCCCTCCCCCCATACCTTCGACACCGGCGAATCCAAACTGATCGTACGCCTGGCGCTTCTCCGAGTCGGACAGCACCTCGTACGCTTCAGCCGCCTCTTTGAAGCGGTCCTCAGCTTCTTTATCGCCGGGATTTCGATCCGGGTGGTTCTGAACAGCGATCTTGCGATAGGCCTTCTTTATTTCATCTACCGAGGCGTCTCGGCCAATGCCGAGCACCTCGTAGTAGTCACGTTTGGCCACGCTCTCTCCGTTCCGACTTATTTCGAGTTTTCATCGTCGTCGTCGACCACTTCGTAGTCAACGTCCTCGACGTTTCCATCATCAGAGGCCCCGGATTGCTGCGACCCGCCGGCCTCCGAGCCACCCGCGCCGGATTCCCCGCCGGCGGAAGCGTCACCCTGCTCCTGCTGCGTCTTGTAGACTTCCTCTGCCAGCTTATAGGACGCCTGCTTGAGCTCCTCGATCTTGGATTTGATCGCCTCTACGTCATCTCCGTCCATGACACCACGGAGCCCTTCGATAGCACTCTGGATGTTCTGCTTATCTTCATCGGTAACCTTCTCGCCGTAGTCGTTGAGGCTCTTCTCCGTAGCATAGATCAGACTGTCAGCTTCATTCCGCGCTTCAATCTTTTCTTTTGCTTTTTTGTCCTGTTCGGCGTTGGCCTCCGCGTCCTTCACCATCCGATCGATCTCATCCTCCGAGAGGCCGCTGGAGGACTCGATGCGAATCTTCTGCTCTTTGTTGGTAGCAGTGTCTTTCGCGGACACGTGAAGGATTCCGTTGGCATCGATATCAAAGGTGACCTCAATCTGCGGGACCCCTCGTGGAGCCGGTGGAATACCCACGAGGTCGAAGCGACCAAGGGTACGGTTCTGATTTGCCATCTCCCGCTCACCCTGGAGCACATGGATCGACACCGCAGTCTGGTTATCAGCCGCAGTCGAGAAGATCTGACTCTTCTTGGTAGGGATCGTGGTATTGCGCTCAATGAGCTTTGTGAACACGCCCCCGAGGGTCTCAATGCCGAGAGAAAGCGGCGTGACGTCCAGAAGGATCATATCCTTCACATCGCCGCCAAGGATTCCACCCTGAATAGCGGCGCCCATGGCTACCACTTCATCGGGGTTTACGCCTTTATGAGGCTCCCGGCCGAACAGTTCCTGTACCGACCGCTGGACCGCGGGGATACGGGTGGATCCACCCACCAGAATGACTTCATCGATCTCCTCTGCCTTGAGCCCGGCGTCTTTGAGGGCCTGCTGACACGGGCCTTTGGTTCGCTCTACGAGATCCGCGCTCATCTTCTCAAAGGTGGCTCGATTCAAGGTGTACTGAAGGTGTTTCGGACCACTGTTGTCAGCGGTAATGAACGGCAGGTTGATGTCGGTGCTCTGCGTAGAGGATAGCTCTTTCTTCGCTTTTTCTGCTGCCTCTTTGAGGCGCTGCAGCGCCATTCGATCCTTACCGAGGTCGATGCCCTGCTCATTCTTAAACTGCTCTACCAGCCAATCAATGATCTTCTGATCAAAGTCGTCACCACCGAGATGAGTGTCACCGTTGGTGCTCTTCACTTCAAATACGCCGTCACCAAGCTCAAGAATCGAGATATCGAAGGTACCACCACCGAGGTCATACACGGCGATTCGCTCATCTTTCGTCTGATCACCAAAGCCATACGCCAGAGCGGCGGCGGTGGGTTCGTTAACGATTCGCTTCACATCGAGTCCGGCGATCCGTCCTGCATCTTTCGTGGCTTGCCGTTGGGAATCGTTGAAGTACGCCGGAACGGTTATGACCGCCTCCGTCACCGTCTCTCCGAGGTAGTCCTCGGCGGTCTCTTTCATTTTCTGCAGGATCGCCGCGGAGATCTCCGGCGGCGAAAACTGCTTTCCACCGGCGTCGATGCGAACACCATCGTTGCCGTCTTTTACAACTTTATACGGAACCATTTCGATCTCCCCGCTCACCTCGGGGTAGCGGCGTCCCATGAACCGCTTAATGGAAAACACCGTGTTTTCCGGATTGGTAACCATCTGGTTCTTGGCAGGCTGTCCTACCAGTCGTTCTACGTTATCGCCCTTTTTCGTAAACGCTACCATTGATGGCGTCGTTCGTTGACCCTCGGCGTTCTGCAAAACATGCGATTCCCCACCCTCAATGACGGCTACGCACGAGTTGGTGGTTCCCAAGTCTATTCCAATGATTTTTCCCATACTATTCGTCTCCTCACATCAATTTAAGAATTCGCCTCGGCGGGCATCGAAACTTTGACCTTCGCTGAGCGAAGAACCCGATCGTGGAGCATATACCCTTTCTGAAAGTCCTCAATGACCATCGACTCTTCGTGGTCTTCCCGAGGCTCCGTCATCACCGCCTCATGTTTCTGCGGATCGAAGAGCTCACCTTCAGAATCAAAACGGCTTAATCCCCACTTACGTTCCAGCATGCTCGTTAACTGCTTCTCGATCAGCACGATTCCGTCATGAAACGCATCGTAGTCTCGCGATTCATCCGCCGACTTGATCGCTCTTTCAAAGTCATCAATGACGGAAGTCAAGTCAAGAAGAAGCTGCTGGTTTGCAAAGCTCACCGCATCTTCCTTGTCTCGTGTCATACGTCGGCGATAATTCTCGAAGTCCGCCTGTTTCCTGAGATACTGATTTTTCAACTCACTGTTTTCCGATTCAAGCCGTGCGATCTTTTCTTCCAGTTCCTTCTCGGTATCCGATACACTGGACGCATCCCCCGTGGATGAGCCCGCTTCCGCGTCACGGTCATTTCCGTCCGCTTTGCGAGCATCCTCGGTATCCACGTCCTCTACTTGGGAGTCCCTATCGGCGTTCGGAGTTGCGGAACCGGAGACCTCTGTATCAACGGCTTCCGCCGCTTCTTCGTTCTCCTGTTCAGACATACAATCCTCTGATTTATTCCTAGATTGTTGGAGAAAATACAATCACCGCCGCCTACCGTCAAGCGTTCCCGGCCCAGCGGCCTCGGGCGTGTCGACAGTGGGGAGCGTCAAGTACCGCTCGGGTATCTCCCAGACAACCATTTCCGGAGGAACATCTGAGATCGTCTCACCCTGAAGATACGTTTCCATCGGCTGATATGGTCCACCTGCGGGTTCGGCGAGATTGAGCACGTCCGCCTGAAGAGCACCACGGAGAGCATCTTCAAACCCGAACCGACGGTCAGCACTGTAGCTGGTGCCGACAAGCGCGATCGGAATGGTTGGGGTATCAAACAGGCCTCCTCCCTCGGTGGTGGGGCCCTCCGGGACCGCTTCTACGGGAGAATAATGCTCCGCCGTAAGCCCCAGGAGGCCGCGCAAACGCCCGACCGGTACAAATGAAAGGAGATCACCCTCCAGGCGGTCCTGTGCCGGCCGACGCAGTTCATAGGCAGCATCACTCTGTAGTACACTTCCCGTCACCTCTCGGACGGCCGCGGCGACTCGTATCGCACCGCGGGGTCTCCAATGAGTGTCACGGCGAAAGAAATCCCCTGGACGAAGCGTAGCATCTGCGGGCACCACCGTGACATCCGCCTCTGATAGCTCCTCAGTGGCCGTTTTCAGCCGATCGTGAGACACTGCGGGTCCCAGATACGAGGGAACATACTCCGCGGCGATCCGCGCTTTGGACGGCACCAGCACCACCACTAGTGACGTTCCAATCTCCTCGTTGAGGTACACGGAAACCTGCTCGATATACTGCAGTCGCTCCCGAAGTCGCGTGTCATCGTCGGTATGGTGCTGCAGCTCTTCATCGGTGAAGAGCCATCCATCGCGTCCCACCACCACGCCTGGGCTCCCCTGTCTTAGCGCTGCATACCGAACCGCCGCGATGAGCGGCATGGCAACATCCCGATACGGGTGGGCGCGTTCCACTTCGGCATCAAACCGGGCGGTTATCCCTCCCTGAAGCGCCTCACCCTGCACCGCCGCGGCAGACACCGCCTCGGCGGTGATCCCGCCGGCATCGCTTGTGAAAAACAGGAATAGCCCTGAGACGGAAAGAAGACCGAGAACGACGACGGGAACGCCTCGATACAGAGATTTTAACGTTCTCATAGCTTCCTCCCTTCTTTAGAACTGAAAATAGAGAAACGGAGAGTAAGATGCCGCCAGCAAACGACCCACGGCCACCACGTAGAGAAGCGACAGCACGATCGGCCGCGCCTGACCATCACGAAAGACCTTTGGCTCCCATCCTGCCAAGAGTAGTCCAGCCACCAGTGCGACGATCGCGCCGGGCTGCACCTGCCATAGAATTTCCGGAGATATCGCCCATCCTGCATGGCCGATCATTCCGGCAAGCAGTGTTCGCGCCTGGTCAAACGATTCCGCTCGAAAAAAGACCCAGCCCACCATCACCACAAGCATCGTGTACAGCCGGGGAACGAACAGCGCCGCGGACCGATTGCGCTTCGACCCCACAAGTACTCGCTCAAGGACGAGCCATGTGCCGTGCCAGGCTCCCCAAAGTACGAAGGTCCACGCCGCGCCGTGCCACAGCCCGCCGAGAACCATTACCGTCATGAGATTCACGATTTTTCGCCGGGAACCGCGGCGGCTTCCCCCGAGGGGTATGTAGAGATAGTCTCGAAGCCACGACGACAGCGTCATGTGCCACCGTCGCCAGAACTCGGTAATGCTCCGGCTGTGGTATGGCTGCCGGAAGTTTTCGGGGAAGGTGAAGCCCATCATCGCCCCGAGACCGATCGCCAT
>CAZNRF010000093.1:0-10842 GCA_964575075.1 uncultured Spirochaeta sp.
GCAGTTCCGAGATGTCCATAAAACCCCCGAACCAGCCGGCAAAGTTGCCGTACCACACCACCATCCAGGCGGCGGAAAGTACCAACCCCACCACCGCCGACCGCTGGGTACTGTTGGTCCCCGGCGCCACCACCCGAAAGTAGCGCGGTGCCGGACCCACACCCCGACTGGCGATCGCAAACATCCCCCGGGCGGACCCCATGATGAGCCCGTTGAGCGTCCCGAGACAGGAGATAATCACGAAAGTGGTGAGCACCGCCCCGCCGAGCCGCCCGAACACCAGCGAAATCACCTCAACCGGTGCACCGTCCCCGGCGGCGAGCACCTCCGTATTGGAGAGGACCCCGGAAATTCCCAGGTAGTAGGTCATATACACGATCACCACCGTAATCGTTCCCGTCACCAGCGCCCGCGGCAGGGTGCGCCGCGCGTCCCGCAGTTCGGCGTTAATGGAGGTGGCGATGATCCACCCCTCATAGGCAAACGCCGTGGCCAGGGTAGCCACCGCCAGTCCCCCGGCACCGTCGCCCACGTTCCGCGCCGTTTCGGTAAAACTCTCAATCGTCTGACCGGTAATCAGCCCGGTCACAACTCCCACCACCGCCACCAGCGCCAGGGGAATCAGTTTAATCACCGTCGCCGACACCTGCCACTTACCCGCCAGCACCGGTGAGTAAATGTTGAGCAGGAAAAACGCCAACAAATATCCCGCCGCCAGACCCCACAGCGCCCCCGCCGAGGACCAGCCCACCAGGCCGACGGTGTAGTTTGCCGATACCCATGCCAGCACCGACACCAGGGTGGGGTAGTAGACGATCGTCATAAACCACGCCACGTAGTACCCGGCGGTCTCGCCGTAGGCCGCCTCAAAGTAGTCCACGATGCCGTTGACCTTCTCAACCCGGGTGGCGATCCGGGAAAACACGTACGCCGTCACCACCATTATGCCGCCACCGATGAGCCACGCCAGCAGCGCCACCGGCAACCGGCCCCCCGCGGCGAACAACACGTCGTCGGCCTTAAAAAACACTCCCGATCCGATCACGATGCCCACCACCATGGCGGTAGCGGTCCAGAATCCATACTTCTTCTGCAGCTGCTCCATCTTATGTCCTTATAACGGGTTTAGGTTGAACGCGCGGCGACGGCACGTCGGGGCACCCGCTCACCGGAAAGGTCCGCACCGCCTGAGGCGGCGTACCTCGGCGGCGACGTACCTCGGCGGCGGCAATCACTCCCCTCGCGCAAAGACCAATTCTTCGCCCTTGGCGCGGTGAATGAGCCGCATCTCGTAGTGCTCCTGAAGCCAGTCGAGGGTTCGCGGCGTAAGAAATACCACGTGCGTCGGATCTCGTCGATACCACCACGCGAGAAAGCGCTCCGCCGCGGCTCCGTTGGCGGTCTCCCCTGCGCGCTCGTCCGTTCCCGCCACGTCCTCCGCCGGGTCTCGCGCGTCAAAAAGCCCGGTGCGCAGGATAAGCTTACCTCCCGGTCGCAACAGCGAGAGAAGCCGGTCCAGCTCCTCTCGCGGTTGGTGGAGGTGCTCAATCACCTCCAGCAGGACGATTGCATCATAGCGCGGCCCCCCGGGGGGGGCCGGCTCCAGAACGGCGTTGTCCGGGAGAAAAAACGGATCGTACGAGGAGACGGAGAATCCCTGGTCCCGGAGCAGGTCGCTCAGAACGGGATGGGGGCCCGAGCCGAAGTCCAAAATATGGGGGGGATCGCGGAGCGGGTATCCACTATCGTGTTGCACGCCGGTATACGGAACGATCGCCGAATCGATAAACCGCTGCAGGTAGTCGCGATAGTCCTGGTTGTCCGGTTGGTTGTTGTGTTCGCGGTAACGGGCGATCTCAGCCTCTTGGGACGGCAGGTGCGCGGCGGATCGCTGTACCGCCCCGCACTGAGGGCACCACTCATACCGTACACCGTGGATCGAGCGCGCCCACCGGCGGCTGAACCCGCCGCATAGGCGACAGAGGAGATCAGGATTCATTGACGACGGTAGTCCCATTTACTATATTGTATTCGTGACAACAAAGCTGAGGAAGAGTAAACAGCGCCAGCGTATTCTTGAACTTTTGCAGTCCGGGCACATCCATGTCACGGCCAACTGGGTCTATGATCAGCTCCGGAATGAGTTCCCTACGTTGAGCCTGGGCAACGTCTACCGGAACCTCAACATTCTTGTTGACCAGGGTCTGGCGAATCGGCTCGGTTTTGGTAGCACCTTCGATGTATACGAGGCCAATCGGGACGGCCATTTTCACTTTATCTGTGATCGCTGCGGGGCGATCGAGGACATCGAGTTACCCGATCAGCAGAGCAGCCTCATGCGCCGATGGATCGAGGATGACCGTGGTCACAGGATCTCCAATATGGAGGTACACGGCGTGTGCACCAAGTGTCTGGAATCAGAAGCCCCGGTTGAATCCGCGGATGCGCCGAGTGGTCAAGAGTACCGCGTAGGGTAACACCTGGCGGCACATTCGTGCTGCTCATCTTGCATTCCCTGCTTACCGCCGACTCCCCCGTCTTACCCGTTCCTGAAGAATAGTGCGCACCGCATCACCAATCTTGGTGAGCGGAAGTTGTTGTGAGACGCACCCCAGTTCCGCCGCGGCCCGGGGCATACCGTATACGGTAGAGCTTTCCTGATCCTGCACCACCGTGACTCCGCCGGCCGTCACTATTGCGCAACACCCCTCTCCACCATCGTGTCCCATGCCGGTTAACAGCACTCCCACCGTGTTCGGCCCAAAAGCCGCCGCGGCGGATTCAAAGAGGTTGTTGGCACTCGGCCGCTGAAAGAGGCGCTTCTCCCCACCATCCAGGGCGTACCGCCCGCCGCGGATGCGAAGGTGGGTGTCTCCCGGGGCAACTACCACGGCACCGGCCGTCACCGGCATCTGGTGTTCGGCAAGACGGGCCCGATGGTGAGTGGACTCGTCGATCCATCGGGCGAATCCTGCGGCAAAGCTGGGAGTGATGTGCTGCACAATCGCGATCGCCCAATCTCCATCGTTGGGGATGGCCCGGAGTACTTCGCGCACCGCCGGAGGACCTCCCGTAGACGCCCCAATCACCACGAGCTGTTGCGCCGGCGGCCCCTCGCTATCAGGTGGGGTGGCAGCCTGCTGGTGCCGGCCGGATCGGTCGGGCGGTCGGTTACCCCGGGGTGACTCCACGGTATCGGTTGGTGCAGGGGCGCCAGCCCCCCGGACCGTGGCCCGCAGCAGTTGGTAGAGAGGATCTACCCGGTGTTCATCGGTGAGCTGGTTCAGATCCGGCCGACGCCGGACAACCGGGAAGCCCCGAGCCCGCATGCGTGCCGTATTCTCCGGTGTTACCTGCGGGGCGAGCACGAGGATGGGGCAGGTCATACGGGAGCGAGCGGCCAGAGCCGCCTGAAGATCAGCGGCTCGATCGACATCGAAATCCAGTATCAGCACATGAGGGGCGGCATCGGCTGCCGATGAAATGCTCCTGTCAATCGGTGAGTCCGGAGACGCGAGAACTCCGGTGGCGATCACGTGCACCTCGGGATGCAAATCCAGCCCACGCTGCAGCAGGGTGGCAAAGAGCGAGGATACGGACTGGATCACCACGCGGAGGGGAAGCGTCACCCTTCCATTGTCGGCACGGTTGGCGGGCTAAATCACCGTTCCATCGGGAATCACGGCGTTCTTGGGAACCACGATTACCCCGTCCCGGACAAAGTATCGATCGTAGTCACCTTCCGGGGGTATACCATCCCATCCGATGCTACAGTTGTTTCCGATGCGTGCGTTCTTATCGATAATCGCCCCGCGGATTTTGCAGTTTCTTCCGATGCCGATGGTGGGAACCGTCCGGCCCTCTTCGGTTCGTACCGGGCCGGGCTCCTCGTAGTAATCGGCGCCCATACACACTACACCGTCCAGTTCACTGCCTTCGTCAATGATCGTTCGAATACCCACGATCGACCTGTTGATCGTACTGCCGGTGATGATGCACCCGTCTGCAGCAATAGACCGAGAGAGCGTTGCGGAGTTGAACTTGCCCGGCGGGAGATCCCGGCGGTGGGTGTAAATCGGCATGTTCTCATCAAAGAGATTGAACTCCGGGTAGATCTCAGCCAGGGCGAGGCTGGTATGGTAGAAGCTATCGATGGTACCGATATCCTCCCAGAACCCCTCAAACATATAGGCGTTCACGTGCATGTTTTTGATCATCATCGGGATAATCTCTTTTCCGAAGTCGGTGTACTCGTTGTCCAGGGCGCGTTCCAACGCTTCTGCAGTGAATACGTAAATACCCATGGAAGCCAGGTAATCCTTGCCGGGTTTGTAGTTGGGCAGCTCATCCCGGGCGCCCTCGGGAATCTTCATCTCCGAGATGTCCTGGTCCAGTTGGGGTTTCTCGGTGAACTCGTTAATGCGCAGGGACTCATCAACGGTGAGGATCCCAAATCCAACTGCGTCTTCTCGAGTGACCGGCAACACCGCCACACTGGCGTCGGCACCGCTTTCCACGTGTCGGTGGTAAAATTCCTTGAGATCCATCCGATACAACTGATCGCCCGAGAGGATCATGTAGTACTTCGGTTTCTGAGTGCGAAAGTGCACCAGGTTTTTCCGCACCGCATCGGCGGTACCTTCGTACCAGCCGGAGTGGGTAAAGGTCTGCTCAGCGGCGAGAATTTCTACAAACCCGTTGGTAAAACTATCAAAGATGTACGTGTTGCCGATGTGTAAATGGAGGGATGCAGAGTTGAACTGCGTAAGCACATATATCTTCTTGAAGTCGGCGGCGATGCTGTTGGACAAGGGAATGTCCACCAATCGATACTTGCCCCCGAAGGGAACCGCCGGCTTGGACCGCTCCGCCGTAAGTGGATAGAGCCGTGCTCCTTTTCCGCCGCCCATAACTACTGTCAATACATCTTTATCCATAGTAATTCGAGTGTAAGTCCGTACAATCCTTCGGTCAAGAAAGTTCCCCGGTGCCGGGTATCTGCTGTCGAAAGGAGTGCTCATGTGCTACGCTGAGCCGTCATGGTGAGGGAGCTAATCGATGAGCTGCGCGGGGATCGCGCCTTTTTGGAGAACGTCCGCCATTGGCAGACGATTCCTGCTACGGAGGGAACGTATGCCGATATACCGGCGGCGGTGGATCCGCGGATCGTATCTGCGTTGAGCCGGCGCGGGATCGATCGATTGTACCAACACCAGAGCGAGGCGATCGGCCACGCGTTTCACGGGAAGAACGTGGTGGTGGTGACGCCAACCGCTTCCGGGAAGACCCTCAGCTATAATTTGCCGGTGCTGGACGCAATTCTCAAGGATCCTGATACGCGGGCGCTGTACCTCTTTCCCACCAAAGCCCTCAGTCAGGACCAGCAGGCTGAGCTCAACATGACGATGGAAGACGGGGGACTCGAGATCTCCGTAATGACCTTTGACGGGGATACGCCGCCGGCAGTGCGGGGTGCGGCGCGCACGCGTGGTCAGATTATCATTTCCAATCCCGACATGCTGCACGCCGGGATACTCCCCAACCACACGAAGTGGGTGCAGTTCTTCCAGAACTTGCGCTATGTGGTGATCGATGAGGTGCACACCTACCGCGGCGTGTTTGGTTCCCAGGTTTGCAACGTCATCCGTCGGCTGAAGCGGGTGGCAGAGTTTTACGGATCCCACCCGCAGTTCATTCTGTGTTCCGCCACAATCGGCAACCCAAAGGAGTTGGCAGAGGCGATGGTAGAGGCGCCGGTGGAGCTGGTTGATCGGAGCGGCGCTCCCACCGGAGAGAAGCACATCATTCTGTACAACCCGCCTTTGGTGGACCGGGTGCAGGGTATTCGGCAGGGTATCGTACACGCGTCGCGCGCGTTGGCTCTGCGCTTTTTGCGGCGCGGTGTAAAGACGATCATCTTTGCCCGCTCTCGTCAGCGAACGGAGCTCATCGCCGGCTATATTCGCAAGAGTCTGGAGAACGTCTTCACCCAGAACGAGCGCATCCGGGTGGAGGCGTATCGCGGCGGATACCTGCCCTCGGAGCGGCGGTCCATTGAGCGTGGCCTCCGGGAGGGCTCCATTCACGGTGTGGTGAGCACCACCGCGCTGGAACTGGGGATCGATATCGGCGGTCTCGATGCGGCGATCCTCGGAGGATTTCCCGGCACGGTGGCCGGTAGCCTGCAACAGGCGGGGCGCGCCGGCCGGCGGCGGACGGTCTCTCTGGCGGTTCTCGTGGCGAACTCCTCGCCCCTTGATCAGTTCGTCGTGGATCACCCTGAGTACTTCCTCGATCGCAATCCGGAGAGCGCCTATATCAACCCGGACAATCCCTTCGTCCTCTTCGATCAGCTCAAATGTGCCGTCTTTGAGCTTCCGATGACCACGGACGAGCGGTTCTCGCCGGAGGCGGCGGACATGCTGATGGTCCTCGAGGAAAACGGCGTGATCCGTCGCAGTGGCGATGCCTACCATTGGGCTGATCAGTCTTACCCTGCCGAGGGTGTCAGCCTCCGAAGCGCCACCACGGACAACGTGGTTATCGTAGACCGGACCGACGGCGCGGACGTGGTAATCGGGGAGATGGACCGGCCGTCCGCCAAGGAGCTCCTGTTCGACAACGCGATTTACATTCACCGCGGGGAACAATTCGTGGTGACCAATCTGGATATCGATAATCGGCGTTGCTATGTGGAGCGCACCGATGTGAACTACTTCACCGATGCCCTGGTGAAGCTGGACGTGAAAGTGCTCACCGAGGACGAGTCGATTCCCGTCCATGGCACGGCACTGGTGCTTGGTGATGTCCTCGTCCGTAGCCTGGTGGCCAAGTTCAAGAAGATCCGCTTTCAAAGCCATGAGAACGTCGGGTATGGCGAGATCGACCTCCCGGAGGAGCAGATGCACACCCGATCGGTGATGATCGTGCTGAGACCGGGGCTGCCCGCCCGGGAGTCGTTTGACTCTCTGCCGCCGGCGGCGCGGCCGGTCGCGCTCATGCGTCTGGCCCGATTACTGCGGGATGTAGCGCCGGTCTATCTCATGTCGGTTGTCCAGGATCTCGGCGTCCACGTTACGGTGCGTGATCCGCATTTTGCCGAGCCCGCCCTGTACCTCTACGACCGGTATCCCGGGGGGAGCGGCCTGTCGGATGCGCTACCCCACATCTTTGACCGCGTCCTCACCGCCGCGTACGAGCGGGTGTCGCAGTGCGGTTGTGATTCCGGTTGTCCCTCATGTGTCGGTCCGGTGGATGGAAACGACGGCTGGAGCGGGAATCCCAAGCAGGCGGTCCTGGGAATCCTCGCCGGGTGGATCGGACGTGGCGACTGATCTCTACGCCCGACTTCAGGAGCTCAAAAAACACCAGCGATCCCACGCCCTCCCGCCCGATGCTGCGGCACCGAAGACCGCTCCTCAAGCGGTGACCGGTCATTCCCCGGGCTCCGGTTGGGAGCGCATTGCCCCGGGCGTGTATGAGCGGTCCCAGGTATATTCGATGGGCGACCGGTCGCTCCCGTTCGAGTTGGACGATGGCGGCCGCTGGTATCGATTTCCCCCGTTGCTCGGACCCTATTCCGGCACCCGGCCGCTGTTTCTCGATGTGGAGACCAGCGGATTATCAGGAGGAGCCGGAAGCACCGCCTTTCTCATCGGTGTGGGAGTTTTTTCCGGTGGTGCGGAGCGGGAGGCAACGCTTACGGTCTACCAACTCTTTCTCAGCGAACCCGCGGGGGAGGCGGCGCTCCTCTCCCGGTTCGGCGAGCTGGTGGGTGATCCTGCGCACGCCTGCTACGTGACCTATAACGGTGCCGGCTTTGATCTCCCGGTGCTCCGTACGCGCCACATCCTGAATCGTACGTGGATGCCGGAGGCGAACCACTGGGATCTTATGCCCCTGACCCGGCGGCTCTACGCACCGGCTATCGGTTCGTGCTCATTAGGTCGGGTGGAGCGGCTGGTCTTAGGACTATCCCGGGATGATGATGTACCGGGGAGCGAGGTGCCCTCCCGGTACCACCGCTTTCTCGAACACGGCGATCCGGAGGAAATCGCTCCGGTGGTGGCGCACCATTACTACGATGTCGCGCATCTGGCGCTGCTTGCGGCGCGCCTGCATGAAATCGTCGATCAGGGACGCGATGGAGTGGGAGGTGCGGCGTACGACCGAGTCGGTCTTGCCAAACTGCTTTTGCATCGCGGCGGGGCCGCTGTGCTTCCCCGGTGCGCGGCGGTCCTGGATGAAGTGATAGAGGAGACGGAACAGCGGCGCCGACACGTGGCGGCGGCGGCGCGGGCCGGCGGATTTGCCTCGCGGATGACCTCACGGCCGCCGCGGGCGTGGAGTGAGAGTCGGGAACTGCGGGCGGTGGTGGCGAGACGCTTAGGGCAGTGGGAAGTGCTCCGGGAGGTGCGGTGGTCGGTATGGAACGTCCGGGGCAGTCAACGTGATGCGGTGGAGCTGGCGAAGGTGCTGGAGCACCGGTTTCGAGATTATTCCGGCGCACGTTCCGTGCTGGAGGAGTGGGCCCAACGTGCCGGCGAGAGCGACGCCGCCATCATGCATCGCATGGAGCGCCTCCGCCGTAAGGGTAATCACTCCTCCCGGCGCTCGTAGAGGTCCTCGTACTCACGAGCTGAGCGGTCCCACGTAAAGTCTCGTACCATGGCGGCGCCGCGCATGCGCGCCACCTCTTCGGGGTCCTCCCGATACAGCGTGACCGCATGTTCCACGACGGTGAAGATCGCCGATGCGCTGCTCTCCTCAATGAGAAACCCCGTATCGGCATCAACGGTATCCGCCAGACCTCCGGTGCGGGTAACGATCGGCAGCGTTCCATACCGCATGGAGTACATCTGATTGAGTCCGCAGGGCTCGTAGGTGCTTGGCATAAGAAAAAAGTCGCTCCCGGCCTCAATCCTGTGAGCCAGGCCGTTACTATATCCGATTGTCGCCGCGAAATTGGGGTGCGCCGCCGAAAGACGGGCGATCTCTTTTTCCACCCAGGCGGCACCACTCCCGAGGAGCGCGATCTGCACGGGCAGTTCGCGGCAGATGCGGTCCACCGCCGCGGAGGCGGGATCAAAGAGGGGGCCGATACCTTTCTGGTCCACCAGACGGGTTACCATCCCGATGAGCGGGACGTCGGGATCCACCGGAAGGTGCATCTCTTCCTGTAGCCGCCGCTTGTCTTCCGTCTTCCCCGCAAGATCCGTCGGACTGTACGAGGCGGGAATATACTCATCGTTGGCGGGATCCCACTCGGCAACGTCGATACCGTTGAGAATACCCGTTACTCGGGGTGCGCGGCGTTGAACCTCTCGGTGGAGACCAAAACCGAAGCGGGGTTGCTGAATCTCAAGGGCGTAGCGGGGGCTTACCGCTACCAGCCAGTCACTGTGATTAACTGCAGACTTCATAAAATTGATATCGTCTCCCTGGTAGAGATCACTGGCCGATAACTGAGACGCTGAAAACCCAATCTCCTGAGCGTCCCTTCCTCCGAAGATCCCCTGATAACCGAAATTATGGATGGAGAAGACGATCCTGCTGTTAAGAAAGTGTCCGGCCGGTCGGTAACTAAGGTTGATATACGCCGGTACCAATGCGGTGGGCCAGTCGTGGGCATGAATGATCTCCGGTTCCAGATGGAGTGCAAGGCTCAGTTGTAAGGCGCCCCGGGAGAGAAAGGCGTAGCGTCGGGCGTTGTCCTCGTACGAGGATGCCGGTGTGGGGCCGTATACACCGTCTCTGCCTCCAAAAAGCGCCCGGTGCTCCAGGAAGTACAGATCGACCCCGGCGTGGTTCTGGTGGTAAACGCCGCACCACTCTTCCCGGAACCCGAGGGGAACCCCCAAGGGCATGTCCATCGCCGTCATCGACGCAGTGGATATGGACCCATATCGGGGCAGCACCACCGAGACGGCATGCCCCCGGACGGCGAGCGCCTGCGCCAGGGATGATACGGCGTCTGCAAGGCCGCCGGCTTTGGCAAAGGGATGGTATTCACTGGAAACAAAAAGGATATTCACAGCTATCGATAGTAACTGATCCTGAAGGGAGACTCAAACAAGAATCCCAGCGATCGGTACAGCTCCTGGGCGGGCTGGTTGTCGAGTTTGACAAAGAGCGACGCGTTGCGGTGCTCTTTCTGGAGCTCTGCCAGAAGCACGGACATCAGCCAGCGTGCGACGCCGCGGTTGCGCCACTGCGGATCGGTATAGACGCCTCCCACCTGATCACCGTGATATCCCCGGGCGTTCGTTGCTACCCGGGCCACGACGGTATCGCGGTAGGTCGCGACGAGAACCAATTGATGCTCGAGGCTGTGCAGAAGCGCGGCGCGGCTGGCCGCCGGGTTGGGGCGGTGTCCGGGCAACAGTACCTCCTCCACCTCATACGCGGTCTGGAGCGGAAGGAGTCGGCGCCACTGCGGCGGTTGGGGAATGAAATATCGAAGCTCCGGGTGGGGTGGTCGCTCCGGTGGGGGGAAATGCGCCCAATTGAGGGCGAGAAGATGGTAATCGATCGTGTGGTGTGGGACAGCACTGAATACCGATTCCAGAGCGACTACGTCCTCCTGGGTACCCATAATCGAGTACAGTCGGGAAAACGTGCCCACCGCTCTGTGCAGTTCTTCCAGAAGCTTTCCCCAACGCGGTTGAGCAGAAATGGTTGACACTCCCAGGGGCGAAAAGAACCCGCCGGGTCCGTGATATACCGCCGCCTCGCCGGGGAGATAGTAACACCGTCCGCCGCTCCGCAATCGCTTGTCCAGATATTCCCGTCGGACTTTGTCGCTTACCACCACCCCCTGCGGCTCATGATCGCTCAGGAATC
>CAZNRF010000094.1:0-10836 GCA_964575075.1 uncultured Spirochaeta sp.
CTAAGGGACGAAAAAAATCGTCCTCGTCGGCGGAGGCAAACCCCACATCATGGGTGTCCAGCTCCAAGAGCCCCGGGTCGGTCTCAATGCGGAGCGCTACCGCGCCGGCTCCTTGGGTGATCTCCGCGGTAGACGGGGTCTGGTAGCGCGCGATATCGGAATTGATCACCATGCCCGACTCTCCCGGGCGGCCGGTGGCGTGGAGCATCCCCGCTACGCTGAGCATGGCGATCGTCCCGCCGGCGCAGGCGTGTTGTACCTGAAACGTGGAGAGCGTGCGGGGAAGTGCTATCCCCGACCGCTGCAGCACCCCCTGAGCGTACGCGGCGATCGGTTTGGACAGATCCACCGAGGTCTCGGTTCCCACCGCAAAGTACCGCACTCCCGCCGCGCGTGACTCGTCCTCGAGGAGTGGTCTCGCCGCCTGGGCGGCGAGGGTGACCGGGTCCTGCCATGGGGCGGGAAACCGGATCGCTTTCTGGTTGGTGGACTCAATCGCACGACGTAAGCGGCGCTCGAACGAAGGATCTTCCGCGGCTCTCTGTTTCAGGATGTCGTCAAGGTCGATCTTCCATGGGGGAACGTATAAGCTCATATCGCCAATGCCGACAGTCGTTTCTTTCATGCAGTAAACCTCTCCTCAATTGGTCGGGAAATATACGGTTTCCGAGCTGAAAACGACAACGTACTCCCTCCCCTAAAAGTAACCTAACTTTCGGTCGGTTTAAAGACGGTTGATCGCTTCGAGCAACGCTTTTCCATACTCCGGCAGATCCGGTGGGCGACGACTGGAGACGAGATGTCCGTCCGTTACCACCGGTTCGTCTACCCAGGTGGCTCCGGCGTTCACCATGTCATCACGAATACCCGGGGTGCTGGTGACCGTTTTCCCCGAGAGGATCCCCGCGGAGACAAGCACCCATCCGGCATGACAGATCTCTCCGATTACCTTGCCGTCCCGATCCATACTGCGCACCAGATCCAGCACCTTGGGAAAGCGGCGGAGCTTGTCCGGGGCCCACCCTCCCGGCACCAGCAGTACCTGGTAGTCGGCGGCGTCCGCCGTCAGGAAGCTGTGGGTGCTCTTGGCGGGAACTCCGTACTTTCCGTGGTAGGTAACATCCGCCTTCTCTCCGAGAATGTCGATCGTATGGCCCGCTTCTTCCAGGCGCATCGCCGGATACCAGAATTCCAGGTCTTCAAAATCGTCGTATATCAGGCTTGCTACTCGCATATTTTGTCCCTCCTATCCTCAATATGAATTCAAACACCCTATTGTGTCACGGACTGAGCGCTTCGTGTTGTCTCTCGCGCCCGAATTTGTCACTATGCACCGTCCATGGAATATGCAGCTCTCGTCTCCGGCGGCGTAGATAGCGCCGTTGCTCTCCATACCATTGCCGCGCGGGCGGATGGCCCGGTTCGCGCGTACTATCTCAAGATCTGGCTCGAGGACGAACTCTCGTTTCTCGGACAATGCCCATGGGAGGAGGACCTGCAGTATGCCCGCGATGTTTGCGCTGCAGCCGGCGTTCCCCTGGAGGTCGTTCCGCTGCAGGACGAGTACTACCAGCGGGTGGTGAGCTACACGCTGGAGGAGCTGAAGGCGGGACATACGCCGTCTCCCGATATCTTCTGCAACCAACGGATTAAGTTTGGCGCATTTTATGACGCGATCGGAGGCAGTGCCGACCGGATCGTTACCGGTCACTACGCCCGGGTAATTCCCGGGGGTGACCGAATGGAGGGCGCCACATCCGGGCCGGTTCGACTGGGCCTGGCGCCGGATCCGGTAAAAGACCAGACCTATTTTCTTTCTCACCTTTCGCAGGAGCAGTTGCAGCGCTCGGAGTTTCCCGTGGGCGAGATGACGAAAGCTCAGGTCCGGGCGCGGGCGGAGGAGCTTCGCCTCAGTAACCGCAATCGCCCGGACAGTCAGGGGATTTGCTTTCTCGGTCGCATTAAGTACACCGATTTCGTCCGTCACTACTTAGGTGAGCGGCCGGGGCCGATCCGTAACGCAGACACCGGCGAGGAGCTGGGACGTCACAACGGAGCGTGGTTCTATACGATCGGTCAGCGGCAGGGGCTGGGCCTGGGAAACGGGCCGTGGTATGTGGTGCGCCGGGACATCAATACCAACATCATTGAAGTCTCCCATGCGATGCAGGTCTCGCGCCGGGCGCGCCGGAGGTTTACCGTGGGAAACCTGCACTGGATTGCGGGCCCGCCGGAAGAATCCGCTCTCACGCTGAAGCTGCGGCACGGCCCGGAGCGCGTGAAATGTGAGATTTCCGGTCCCGCCGGCGAGTCTCTGCACACCGCGCAGCAGCTCACGGTAACGATGGAGGCAGCGGACCGGGGAGTAGCGCCGGGGCAATTCGCCGTATTCTACCAGGATGATGTGTGTCTTGGCGCGGGGATGATTATCGATTCTCCCGAGGAGTACTGATGGAACACTCTATGGCCTCAACGGGTACCGCAGCCGTTCAGGCGCCGGGCTACACGCCTTCCGGCACCCCGGCGGTCAGTGTCGCCCCCATGATGGACTACACCGATCGCCACTACCGGTACTTCTTTCGGAAGATATGCACTCGCGCCCTCCTGTATACCGAGATGGTAACCAGTTCCGCGATTATCCATGGTGACCGGGATAAGCTGCTTGCCTTCGACGAAAGCGAGCATCCCTTGGCGCTGCAGCTCGGGGGAGATAACCCCGATGAGATCGCCCGGGCGATAGAGATCGCTGAAGAGTATGGGTACGACGAATTCAATCTCAATGTGGGCTGTCCCAGTGATCGCGTGCAAAACGGAAACTTCGGGGCCTGCCTGATGGCTTCTCCGCACCACGTGGCGGCGATCGCCCGAGCGATGCAGCAGGCTACCGAGAAGCCGGTGACGATCAAGCATCGAATCGGAATTGACGGGCGCGAGAGCTACGAGGAGATGCTTGAGTTTGTGGATACCGTGGCTGCTACCGGGATCACGCGGTTCACGGTGCACGCCCGAATCGCGATCCTCTCCGGTCTGGACCCCAAACAGAATCGCTCGATCCCGCCGCTGCGATACGAAGATGTGTATCGGCTCAAACGGGAACGGCCCAACCTCGAGATCGAGCTGAACGGCCATGTGAAATCAATTTCCCAGATCATCGATCATCGACGCCATGTGGATGCGGTAATGGTGGGGCGTTCCGCCTACGAGGATTCGTGGATGTTTTCCGGGGTGGATTCCGAGATCTTCAGGGATCCGGTTCCCGCCACGAATCGGGAGACGGTGGTACGGGGCGTATACGGCTATCTGGATCGGCTGGAGGCCGCCGGTCCGCCGCCTCGACGACTGATCAACCATATGTTGGGACTCTTTGCGGGACGTCCCGGTGCCCGGAAGTGGAAACAGGCGCTCAGCGGAAAGCTGCCGGAACTTCCCGGCCGCCTGTTGCTGGAGCGCGCGCTGGAGCAGGTCCCGTTGGAGGTGCGCCGGGAGGGACCGCGCGTTCCGTAACTTGAGAGCTCGCGGTATGGGGGGTATAATCCCAAGGTGTGCGGTTGGTCCGGTGAGTGCTCGATTCCCCAAACATTCTGTTTATAGCTGTATTTTGCGAGGTGTATTTTGAAGGTCCGTTCCCAGATAAATTTGTTGGTCACCGTCCTCGTCCTGGCCTTTCTGCTGGTGGTGGGAGGTCTGATCTGGTCGAACTTCGTGGTTCGGTCGATGCAGGACCTAGAGCTGCAGGCTAATGTGGCGTTACGGGATGTCTATCGCCTCACCGACACCAACAAGGAACTCATGGTGAGTACACTCCCGCTGGGCACCCTTCTAGAGGAATGGGACGAAGCACTCGCCCGATTCGATGACCAGGTAGAGCTGTTATCCACCCATCCCGCGGCGCGGTATACCTCCGATGAGTTGCGGGAGTCCATTCGGCGAACCGGGGCGGTGTGGGAGTTGTCCCGAAGACGGCTCGAGGAGGCTGCGGAAGGGCTTGCCGGGCTCATGGCGGTTGATAGCGTTCCCGATTTTCGGAAACGCGGTCTCATCGCCTTCGAGCAATGGCTCAACGGAGACGGAAACGAGCCGGAGCTCGGGTTTCGGGTGACCCAGGTCCGGGATGACTTGCGATCTTTTGAGCTCGCCGCTCGGGATCTGGTGGTTGGTGACCTCGAATCGGTGGCGCGCAACGTAAACCGGCAGGCTACTGCGCGGGCACGACGGAGTACGATCTTCGTGGCTATCGCCGGTTCGGTGGCGGTGGTGGTGGCTTTGGTATTTGTCATGCTCTTCAGCAGAAAGCTCACCCGTCGGGTGCGCACGGTGGAAGAAGCGATGGCCCGGGTTGCGGAGAGAGACCTGTCGGTCCGGGCTTCGATACGCGGGAACGATGAGATCGCCGATCTCGGCCGTTTTTTGGACCGCACATTGGATGTGCTCGGTGAGTTTATGGAGTCGGTAAAATCTGCGGTAAGCAAGGCGGATGCTCTCAAAGACGGGCTGGCGTCGGGAACCTCCGAGAGCGCCTCGGCGCTCAATGAGATTAGCCACAACATTGACGGCCTCACCAAGGAGTTTGAGCGCCTCAACAGCATGGTAGACCAAAGCTGGAACTCGATCACCGATATCAATGGGAGGATCAAAACACTTACCGGCAATATCGGCGAGCAAAAGCAGGTAATCGGGGAGAGCGCCTCTTCAGTGGAAGCGATGAACACCTCGATCCAGCAGGTCAATCGCCTCTCTCAAGACCGGCGGGAGACCGCGGAATCTCTGGTACAGGTTATCCTCGAAGGTGGGGAGCAGATTCAGTCCACCAATGACATCATCGATTCGGTCACCGCTGAAGTGGACGATATACTCGAAATCATTGAGATAATAAATGCTGTGGCAGAGCAGACCAACCTCCTGTCCATGAACGCCGCGATCGAGAGCGCCCACGCGGGAGAAGCGGGGAAAGGCTTTGCCGTGGTAGCCGAGGAGATTCGCAAGCTCGCCGAGAGCACCAGTGAAAACGCCGCGCAAATCGATCGGCTTCTGAAATCGATTACCGGCAAGATGCGCGATGCCCGGGAGGCGAGTCAGGCAGGGGCCACCACTTTTGACCAGGTAAGTAGTGATGTTGAACTGTTTCGTACCGCGATGAAAGAGATCACGGAAAATATGGACCAGCTGTCCCACAGTAGTGGCTCGGTGGTAGATACCACGAAGCAGATTTCGGCGATCACCAAATCGGTAGACGAGGCGGCAACGGAGATCGCCGGGAGCAGCCAGCAGATCACCAACGCTATGGAAGACGCCGGTTCGCTCTCCTTCGCCATGTCAAACGGGATGCAGGAGATCGACCAAGGGGCAAAGGAGATTCTCACCTCTCTCACCGACATCTCCCGGCTGTCCGATGAGAGTCGCGAGCGTATGCAAGTCTTGTCCGAGTTGGTGGCTACCTTTCGTGTAGAGCAGCCCGAGGCCGAGGAAGCCCCGGACGGTGCAGGGGATTCCTCGGAGGAGGGAATCCGTCTGGTAGACACGGATTCCTGAGGGGCGGGCTTATGGCGTTTCCCTTTCGTCGAACGCGACCGAACGAATCCCGGGCGGATTTCTGGGCACACCTCGAGCATGAGCTGGGACAACCTATCCTGGCCTCTACGCTCGGGCGGTACATTGAAGGACGGGATCCCGCCGGTCCCCTCTGGGGGCTCGTCTATATTACCGCCGATACCCTCTATTTTCGGCACTTCGCGCAAAGCAACTGGTTTTCATCGATGATGACTGCAGACGGTGACGAAGGTCCCGCGAGTAGTCGAAACATCACGATGGAAGTGCCCCTTCAGGATGTAGAGACGGTAGTTCTTCCCGTCCGCCGGCACGGCGTTCTGCGATTCCTGCAACACGAGGATCGCGTATTTCGCCTCTCCAGTCGGCGTGCCGGGGCGGATGATTTTGTGTTTGCGGTTGAAGGCGCGTTGGAGCCCTTTACCCGAGAGCTGCAGGCGGCAGTGAGCCGCCTGCAGTAACTGACTCGAATATCACGCCGCCGAATGGGCTCTCAGGAATCGAAGGTTCCGAAGGTGTGTTCGGTTACCTGGTGATACCGCTCGCCGGGGCGAAGCGTAATCGACGGAAACTCGGGACGGTTGGGGCTGTCCGGGGAGAATTGGCATTCCAGGCAGAGCGCCTCATTGCCGGACAGGGTAGATCCGTCGCGACCCCGTTCTCCCGGGAGGTTGTTCCCGCTGTAGAATTGGACGTCCCGGTAGGTGGTCGTGATGATCATCTCCCGGCCGGTGACGTGACTGCGCACGCGCGCGGCTTCGCGCACCGTAGAGGCATCCGGCGTCCATCCCCGAATCACCATGGAGTGATCAAAGCCGTTGATGTCCATCTTGAGCACATCGTCGAAGTCCCGGCGAACCGTCTTGAATTCTCGGAAGTCCAGGGGAGTGCCCGCCACCGACGGCGTGTTTCCCGTGGGTATCAGGTTGGTAATCTCGATGTATTGGTCCGCGTGGATCTGGACCTCGTGATCGAGAATCGTGGGCTCTCCCAGATTCCAATAGGTGTGATTGGTGAGATTGACCACGGTGGGTGCATCGGTCTCCGCATCAAACTCCATGACCAGACGATTATCAGCGGTTACGCCGATTGTGTGGTGCACCGAAAGCGAGCCGGGATAGCCCTCCTCACCGTCAGGGCTGACGCGACGCAAATGTACCAATACCGCGTCGTCTCGCTCTTCGGTTTCGGCCTCATACAAGCGAGTATGAAACCCGCTCGTTCCGCCGTGGAGGTGTACTGTTCCCTGGTTGTTTTCCACCTCATAGCGGGTACCGTCGATTTCGAAGCCTCCGCCGGAAATACGGTTGGCTACCCGCCCCACCAGGGAGCCGTAAAACGGGTGGCCCTGAAGGTATTCCTCGAGGGTATCAAATGCCAGGGTGACCTCTCCCATCACACCGTCTCGGTCGGGGGTCTGCACACTGGTGATGATCCCTCCGTAGGTACTTA
Organism: uncultured Spirochaeta sp.; assembly: GCA_964575075.1. GTDB lineage: Bacteria > Spirochaetota > Spirochaetia > DSM-27196 > Alkalispirochaetaceae > Alkalispirochaeta. The sequence continues at coordinate 6,997 of CAZNRF010000094.1, forward strand.
CGGAGACGCGAAGGCCCGCCTCATTGTCCAACGTAAACAAATGGACCGCCGTACCATCAGGCAGGCGGCCAAACTCTTTCTGAGAGATAATCATGCGATGGGTACCATCAAACCGGCGGCCGCGCGACGTAATCGTCGGCTTTCAGCAGCATCTTCACGTACTGTGCCCGCCGATAGGTCCACTTGTCCGGGGTCTTCTCAACGCTCAGTTTCCCGCGGAAGTCATCAAGGGTCTCGTATCCCTTGCGATCCATCCACGCCTCAATATCTTTGAGGATCGATCCGATCACATCGATGCGATTCCGATACAGGGTGCTCACTGCCTGGAAGACGTCGGTTCCCGCAAGGAGTACCTCAATGGCGTCCTCACCGGTGTGAATTCCGTTGGACGTACAGATCGAGCCCTTCACCTTTTCGTACAGCAGACCCGCGAAACGCAGGGCCATGCGGTGATCGTTGGAAGAGCTCAGATTGAACGGATACTGTCCCGTTTCCTTTTCGATGTTAAAGCTCGGGTGAAACATGCGGTTAAACAGAACGAAGCCGTTGACCCCCACGGAATCCATCTTATGAATGATCTCCAGAGGACTGGTATAGAAGGGACTGAGCTTAACCGAGATGGGAATATTAACTTTGCTCTTTACCTGTTTAAGCGCTTCAACCTGTTCCGCTTCAATTTCCGATGCACTCTTGCTTCCATCGATGGGAATCGCGAAAAAGTTGAGCTCGAGACCGTCCACGCCGGTCTCCTCCATGCGCACCGCCCATTCAGACCACGTCTCCGGATTGGTGCAGTTAAGACTGCCGATCACCGGAATCGAAATGGCCTCTTTGGTTTTCTTGACCCACATGAGGTGTTCCTCGGGGCCGCCATGCTCGACATCGGGGAACAGATCCTGGATCTCCGCGTCCAGGTTATCACTGACGGTCAGTTCCTCCTCCATGCGCATTCTCTGGAGTTGGATCTGCTCTTCAAACAGACTCTGAATCACGATTGCCGCAGCGCCGGAATCTTCCATGCGCTTGATTGAGTCCATATGCGCCGTCATGCTACACGCGCCGACGACAAATGGGTTCTTTAAGGGAATCCCCATATAGCTGGATTGCAGATTAGCCATTACATAAGCTCCTTTTTGCATTTTTTGTGCTGGGTTCTCTGGCATTGTAGTGCCACGACTTTGGCCCGTCAACGCGCTGATTACTTGACCACGCTCCGGCGTGGGAGTAGCTTAAAAACACCCGCCCATTTTGATGTTTCTCACGGTGGTGGCGGATAGATAAAGGAGATATTTTATGGAAATTGTTCGTTTTGGTAGCGATGATATTGAGAACACGCTGGCCGGCATGAAGGACAACGATCTGGATGAACTCGCCTTTGGGGCGATTCAATTGGACAGTGAAGGCAAGATCATGAGCTACAACGCTGCGGAGGGTGAGATCACCGGCCGTAATCCGGAGGAAGTAAAGGGTAAAAACTTCTTCACGGAGGTAGCCCCCTGTACCAATACCGATGAGTTTTACGGGAAGTTCAAGGAAGGAGTGGAATCCGGCTCGTTGAACAGCCTGTTTGAATACGTTTTTGATTATGAGATGAAGCCAACCAAGGTGCAAGTGCACATGAAAAAGGCGCTTCAGGGCGACAGCTACTGGGTGTTCGTGAAGCGGCTGAACCGCAGCTGACCGATTTCTCGGTGACCAAGCCAACGCTGTCCCTGCCGCCGGAAGACATTTTTCGGATGGTGAGGGACATTTTTATTGATGAACTCACCATCAGTCGTCGGGCTACGTTTTCTGCTGATGAGGGCACACGCTGGACCCCGGAGACCTCCGTTCGCGAAGCGGGTATTGGCCTGGACTCGCTGGAGCGTTTCACCATCGCCGCTCGCCTCAACGAAACGTTCCATCTGTACCGCAGTGGCGTGGAAGACAATCTGTTACGCGCGGCTACGCTGGGAGATACCGTGGAGGTGATTCAGGCCGGCCTCGAGTATTCCGGCGAATACATCAGTTTCTACTCCGGAGGCACTACCAGGGCACCCCGCATCGTGACCCACGCAGTCGCGGATCTGATGAGCGAAGTAGAGGAGTTGCGAGAGCTGTTCCCTGATCGTCACCGCGTGATCGTTACGGTGCCGGTACACCACATCTACGGCTTCCTGTTTGGGGTGCTGCTGCCATGGCAGATGGGGATTCCCGCTGTTGATGCGCAATACGCGTTCCTTTCTGGAGATCGGCAGCCTCGGTCAGGAGATGTGGTGGTATCTATGCCGTTTCTCTGGAAGCGGCTGCTTCCCTCCATCCCCCGATGGGGGGACGGCATCATGGGGTCCTCCTCCACGGCTCCGCTGGATGCGGATACCGCCAATCAGGCGTGCCGTGCCGGGCTGCAGCGGTTGGTTGAGGTCTACGGTTCCAGTGAAACCGCCGGTGTGGGGTGGCGTGACCGGTGTGGTCCTTCTTCGTCCTTTACGCTCTTTCGTCGATGGGAACGGGCCGGAGAAGGAGTGATCCGCTCCGAATCGCGCGAGGTGGAGCTACCGGATTGGGTGAGCTGGCAAGATGAGCGCCGGTTTCTGCCGTCGGGGCGGCGCGACTCGGTGGTGCAGGTAGGCGGTACCAACGTCAATCTCGAGGAGCTCCGGGATACGATTCTAAAACTGGTGCCGGAGGCCACCGACTGTGCGGTGCGGCTCGGCCCGGAGGAGCGGATCCGCGCGTTTCTGGTGATACCGGGGGATTCCCCCCGTGAGCAGGAGATTTCCGCTCGCCTGGCGGGCCATCTGGACGCCGCAGCGCTGCCACGATCGATTACGATCGGATCGCACCTGCCGCGGTCAACGACCGGTAAGATCATCGACTGGTAAAACCTGAGCCTCTTACGGTACCCTACAGGTATGGATCGAGATTTTGCACGTCTTCTGGATCGACTCCCGGAGTTCCAGCAAGGCGCGCGGGAGTTGAGTGAGATCTTGCTCACCAACCTCGTGATGGCCGCAGAGATTCCCGCGCCCACCTTTTCTGAGCGGCGGCGAATGGAATTCCTCCTGGATCGATTCAACGAGTACGAGCTCCAGAACTGCTCCACCGATGAAACGGGCAACGCCCTGGGTATCCTCCCCGGCCGTACCGGGAAGAAGAGCATCCTCGTGGTCGCCCATATGGATACGGCGTTCTCGGAAAACGTGGATCACACAGTATCCATTGCTCCGGGGGTGGTTTCCGGAGCGGGTATCGGCGACGACAGCCTCGGGCTGGCGGCGCTGGTGACGCTGCCACAGTTGCTGTCACACCTGGGAATCGAATTGGACTACAACATCGTGTTTATGGGCAGCGCTCGGAGTTTGGGGCGGGGTGATATCGAGGGGCTGCGATTCTTCCTCGACAATCGAAACGTTCAGATCGCGCAAGGGATCTGTCTCGAAGGCGTAAAACTGGGCCGGCTGAGTTACGATTCGATCGGTATGCTCCGGGGCGAGATCCATTATCGCGTTCCTGAGGAGTACGATTGGACGCGCTTTGGTGCCGGGGGCGCAATTGTCAGCATGAACGACGTAATCAACCGCATCCTGGAGAAACCGCTGCCCCGCCGGCCGCGAACGTCGATTGTACTGAACAGTATGGAAGCGGGTGCCTCATTTAATACGATTCCCCGGCAGGCGACGTTGCAGTTCGAGGTCCGCAGTGAATCGGGGGATATCGTTCAACGCCTCGGCGATCAGATCAGCGATATCACCGCGGAGACGAGCTCGCGTACCGGCGCCGAGGTTGAGTTTAACGTCCTCGCTCGCCGTCAACCGGGGGGGCTGGGGTTTTCCCATCCGCTCGCGGCGCACGCTCGGT
>CAZNRF010000095.1:0-10829 GCA_964575075.1 uncultured Spirochaeta sp.
CCTTGTAATGGCTTTACCAGATAGTCGTCTGCACCATGCTGCAGAAACTGTACCGCATCCTGGACTGATTCATGCGCGGTCATTACGATCACCGGGATATCCGGGTTGAGCCCTCCCATGTGATCAACGATCTGCATCCCGCTGCCGTCGGTGAGAAAATGGTCTACCAGCACCAGGTCTACGGGACGCTGCTCGCAGAGTGCTATTCCGTCAATTACCGATTCTGCCCGCAAGAATTCGATCTGCGTCTGCTCAATTGTTGCGCAGGCGGCACCGATCAATTCGAGCTGAACCGGGTCATCGTCTACGGCAAGAACGGTATAGGCCATGACACGGAGCATACCACAACTGCGGTGGATTCCGTGCACGAAACCATGATCGCTTCTATTTATCTTGCGGTGATATTTATCATTGACTGGGCATTTGGACCGTGTTAAGATCGCGATACGATATTTAGCCGGAAAGGCTGCTGGGTCCGCCTGGCAAAAAAGGAGTTTAGTATGCGTACATGGAGATGGATCGTTCCCATCATGTTGCTTGTCGCCGTGAGTGCGGCGTTTGCAAGCGGTTCCGCCGAAGCAGAATCCGGCGAGCGAGTGCTCAAGGTTGCTTCATGGAGTATTCAAGAACAGGGAACTGAGGCGTACTTCGAGCAAATCGCGGCAGATTTCGAAGCGGCGAATCCGGGAGTCCGGATCGAGTGGATCGGATTTCCGTACGGGCAATTGCGGGAGCAGGTGCTGATCGAGGCTTCTGCAGGAAATCCGCCCGATGTGGTTCAGACCGCCCGCGGATGGCTCAGTGATTTCGCGAATAGCGGATTCTTCCAGCCCATAGAAGGCCTTGTATCAGATTCCTATATCCAGGACATCTATCCGCAGATTCGTGAAGACTTGCGTTACAATGACACCCTGTACGCCGTTCCGTGGTTCTATAGTCCGTTTGTTATGTTCTACAACACAGAGCTCTTTGAGGCGGCAGGCCTGGACCCTGAAGACCCGCCCAGCACTTTTGGGGAAGCAATGGAGGCTGCCGAAGCACTGAGCGAACTTACTGATTCAGACGGGAACAGCGTGTTCGGTTTGGGCGTCGCAACCTCCTCAGTGCCGGTGAGCGGTTCGTCGGTTCTCAGTTTTCTCATGAGTTTTGGCGGTGGTGTCTGGGACGAAGCTGGAAATATCATGATCGACTCGGAAGAGAACATTGAAGCCCTCTCATACCTTCAGAATCTGCACGAGGCGCGTCTTAATCCGGAAGGTGCGTTTCTGAAGGATCTCAGAAATCTCTTCGCTATCGGCCGGCTCGGGATGTACTTTGACCAACTCTGGGGGATGAGTGGCGTTTTGGCTATTAATGATAGTGCCGCGGACTATACCGCGGTCCGTACGCCGATCGGCACCGATGACACCCCGGGAAAAAGCACTCTTGAAGCTCATCTGATGATGATTCCGGAAGATGCGTCCGAGCCCGAGCTTGCAGCAGAGTTTATCGAGTTCGCTACCTCGCGAGAGAAGATTCGAGAGTACCTCGATGTGAATCCTTTCCTCGTTGCAAGGGATTCCCTATCCGACGTTCCGGAACAACAAACCGAGCTCCTCGTACCTTTGGAGACGGCTGCCCAAAGCATCGCGAGCGTGCCCAAGCATCCCAGAATGACCGATGTTCTGCTTGAGCTGGCTGCCCTCGCACAGCGGGTGACCGTTGGCGGTGAATCGCCGGAACAGGCAACCGCGTCCTTTCGGGAATGGGCAGAGCGAGAGCTCTAAACGTATTCTCAACGTACTGTGATTGTGTGTGGTGCGGACGGAAACGCTCCGTCCGCATCTCAGTGCAACGTTCCCCATCCGAGGAGATATTGAAATTGTGAGCCAGAAACGTGTACCCCTAGAGCGCCTCAACGCCAAGACCAAGGACAGTTTATTCGGTCTATCGCTGATGATCCCCGCGGTTATTTTTGTCGGAACCCTTATTTTTCTACCTGTCGTTCAGTCTGTAGGTATGAGCTTCACCGAATACACGCTCGCTCGGGGACAGGGGTTGCCACAGTGGAACTCCTTCGAAAATTATGAATACCTTGCCGCGAGTGGAGTCCTCTGGAACTCGCTGAAGGTCACCGGGATCTTCGTGGTGGGTGTTGTAGCGGAGCTGGTTATCGCATCGATTATCGTTGCCGTGGCGCTCAACCAAGACCTACCGGGACGCCGCCTGCTCCGGAGCGTGGCGCTCCTTCCGTGGGTTACACCGACGGTCATCGGGGCACTGCTCTGGATGTGGATCCTGCAGCCTCAGTATGGAGTGCTCAACTATATACTCTCTCGTTTCGGGGTAGTGGAGGAACCGATCTCGTGGCTTGCCAACGTGGATTGGGCGTTGCCATCGGTAATGGCTGCCGCATTCTGGCGCCAGTTTCCGTTCATGTTTGTTGTCGTGCTCGCGGGACTGCAAGGTATCTCGCGGGATATGTATGAGTCGGCCATGATTGACGGCGCGAGCTTCCTGCGTCGTTTCTTCTCCATAACCCTACCGCTTCTGAGAAATGTGATCCGTGTTGTCATTCTCATGTCGGTAATCATGAACTTTCGGCAGTTTCCCCTGGTGTGGACGATGACCGGTGGTGGACCGATCGACCGGACGATGACGCTTGCAGTACTCAGTTACCGGCAGTCGTTTGTCAATCTGAACTTTGGTCGTGGGGCGGCGGTGGCGACGATCTGGCTTCTTATCGTCCTGATCTTCTCTGTTTCATTCACGAAGTTTTTTCGCGCACGGGAGTACGAATAATGGCAGTTGCTGGAAAGGGGAACATGATTCCCCAGCGGACGTTTTTCTATCTCATGCTGCTTCTTTTTCTCGGCGTAATGCTCTTTCCGATCTACTGGATGTTCGTTACATCCGTGAAGCCGAACATAGAGATCTATCGAGTTCCCCCTCAGGTGATACCAGCATCGATCTTTCCTGGCCACTACGAAGACGTGTTATCGAGTATTCACTTCTTGCAGTACCTCTGGAACAACTTCTTCGTCTCGGCGACCACGACGGTTCTCGGACTGATCAGCGCCACCCTTGCCGGCTACGCCTTCTCCCGGTATCCCTCGAAGCTGACGGTGATCATTTCTTTCGGATTGCTTTCCACACAGATGTTCCCGGTAATCGGCATCGTTATCGCGCTCTACGCGCTCTACCTGAGCATGGGCCTTCTCAATACGCACAGCGGGCTGGTTTTTGCTCTGGTTGCTTCGGTCGTGCCATTCTCTACGTGGATGCTGAAGGGTTTCTTTGACGAAATGCCAAAATCTATCGAGGAAAGCGCGTATGTCGATGGGGCGAGCAGGCTCACCGTCTTGTGGAGAATCGCCGTACCGTTGGCAAAACCGGGCCTCCTTGCCGCGGGGCTCTACGCGTTCATGCTTGCCTGGGACGACTTCCTCTTTGCCCTGACCCTTATTCGTACGGACGGACTCCGCACTCTAAGTGTCGGAATATCTCTGCGTTATCTCGGAGAAGTCTCATACGACTGGGGCCAGGTCACGACGGTATCCGTCTTTGGCACGGTCCCGATGTTTATACTGTTTTTCATCTTCCAAAGGTACCTCGTGGAAGGACTAACCGCCGGGGCCGTGAAAGGATAATCGCAATGAGTGCGCGAGATTACGTAGATCCATTAACCGGACGGGCCCCCTTTGATTCGGATAGTTCCCGATCGTCGGCTAATCTTCTCTTCATTTCCACCGACATGGTCCCACAGGAATTCTGGAACCGCGGCCCGTATGCCACGATTCGCCGAACCCCGCACCTTGATCGTCTGGTCGAGGAGGGGAGCTCTTTCAGCAACGCCTTTTCCACCGCGCCAGTTTGTTCGCCCTCCCGGGCGGCATATCTGACCGGCCGTCACTCCTATATTATGACGAACAGTGAGCGTGGTCATGATGGACACGAAATGCACCTTCGTGGATCGGACACGATCTTCCCGGAGTATCTATCGCGGGTAGGTTACCACACACGGCACGTGGGAAAGTCTCACGTCGGACGTCATAAGTTCATGGATGCCTTTGGTGAAAACGACTCTCCATGGGATCGTTGGTCCCCTCCGTGGTTCGATGATGATAGCTATTTGAGCTATCTCCGGGATCTGGGCTTCGGTCCGATTACGTTTGAGCGGTCGATTTACGGCACATCCCCCTCCGGATCGGGGCGGGGGAATTTTTATGGGGGCTGGATCGCACCACAAGGGGGAACGGCGTTTCCTATTGAGGGCACATACCCCTGGTACCTCGTCGAACGCGCTATTGCCACGCTTGAGTCCTGTCCTTCCCATGAGCGGCCCTTTTATTTGCAACTCGACTTCTTCGCACCGCATCAACCGTTTGCGATTCCCGGAGGAATGGAAGCACGAGAACGGGACATCAGAGCTGCGTTACCGGATCCTATCGGATACCGGGCGCTCAAGGAGAACGGCTACGAGGCGGCGTGGCTGGAACCCCGGGTGTACCGGGTCTACCGTAGCAATTGGGGACTCCAGGAAGAAACGACCGTTGAGGATTATCTGGTTGCAAATCTGCTGCAATACGAGATTATAGACCGCGCCCTGGGGCATCTCTTTGACTACCTGGATCGGCATAAGCTCTATACCAATACGACCATCGCTTATACCGCAGATCACGGTGAAATGAACTGCAACCTGGGTCTGCTCGATAAAGGTGCATTTTTGAACCCCCACGACCTGCGGGTGCCGCTGGTGGTGAAGCCGGCCCAGGAACATCGGGAGATGTTTCCCCCCGGCAGGACCAGCGAGACACCGGTGAGTCTGATCGATATCGCCCCCACAATATGTGAACTTGCCGGGGTTCATCCAACGGATCGTACGGACGGATTTCCCTTGCAGGCGACCCTTCGCGGAGAGACGCGACCGACGGATCGCCCGATTCTGGCCGAAGTATGGGCCCACGTGATTCCGAATCCATGTGTTGCTACCGTGTTCGAGGGAACCGACGGAAATAGGTACCTCTTCTCATTCAATATCTGCGACGATGTGTCTGAGCTGTACCGTCTCGATCCTTCAGGAACGGGACAGGGAGAACTTAACAACCTCTTCTCCCAGGAGGAGTACCTGCCAATTCTGGTTGAAGCAATCCGACATCTCGATGCCGTTCTGGCTGCCGATGAGCGGTGGAAGGGGTACCACGCCTACGGCCGACTGGTGTTTGCGAAGCATCTGGAGGGCGGGGGAGACATGCAGAAGTTCCTCTGAGGAGTTCGAGGGATGTATGCTAAACTCCACCGCGACAATGAAATCCATAAGTGAGAATGAACGACGTATACTCGCGCTTGTGGCGGAACGGGGGCCCCTAACGAAGGGGGACCTCTCAGCCAAGGGACAAATGGCGTGGGCAACTGTAGTGAAGTACGTAGGTCGGTTGCAGCAGGAAGGGGTGCTGGTGCAAGCGGGGACGGCTCCCCGGGAGCCTCAGCTCGGCAAAAACTCCTATTTGTATGAGCTCGCGGATGAGGCGCCAAAGTTTCTTGGTGTAGATATAGAATACCGGACTACTCGTATCGCGGTAGTAAACCTGAGAAGAGAGATCCTGTGGCAAAAGATGCTTCCAACACCGCAGCTCGAGAGTGAAGAACGGTTTATCTCGTTCGTGGAAAACACGATTCTCGAACACGTTATGGAATCTGGTGCCGTCGGTGCGCCGTCGCATCAGTCTGCGTACGGTTCACTTCTGGGTATCGGGATTGGTATGCCTCGATGGTTGCTACCGGAACGGCGGGACGCCTTTTCCCTGCTGAGCGATGATCTCTCAGAACGGCTTTCCATTCCGGTGCGCGCCGAGAATAACATCCGCGCGTACACCCTCTTCAAGGAACCCCGGCTTCGGGAGAGCGACTATCTTGTGGTCGGCGTCCGAAACGGGATTGGTGTCGGGCTCGTCCTCGGGGGACGTCTCTATCGCGGGGAAGAAGGGTTGGCCGGCGAAATAGGGCACATCACCGTGAAAGACAACGGCAAAGTATGCCGCTGTGGCAAGCGCGGATGTCTGGAGACGGTCGTGAATCAATACACCCTATACGAGCAATTCCTCGAGAATACGGGACGAGCAAAAGTAGAAGACGCAATTGCCGCGGAAGCAGGTCTTCCGGAATTGTTTCATCGGGCGAGCGAGGGCGACGCCGCGGCCCGGAGTGTCCTTGTAAAGGCAGCAGAGCCTCTTGGTCGTGCTCTTGCAATGCTACTGCTGGTGCTGAATGTGCGAAACATTTATCTGGTCGGTCACTTCGGTGAGAACGGTGACATCTGGCTCGACGACATTTGTGAAGTGGTGCGGCGACATGTCGACCCCCGATTGAGTTTCAGTATTCACTACCGACAGCTGGAGGAGGAGGGGTACCTTCTCGGAGCGGCGATGCTCGTTTCCCGTGAGTACCTGGATTACTCGGTTCTTGAAGAGGAGAGTAGGACATGAAAAGACCAAACGTCGTGGTCTTTTTTACCGATCAACAGCGGTGGGATACCTCATCATTGCATGGTAACCCTATGGAGCTCATGCCCAACTTCGAGCGTATGGCGCGGAAGGGGACCCACCTGGCCAATCATTTCACGTGTCAGCCCGTCTGTGGGCCCGCCCGATCGTGTTTACAGACGGGTTTGTATGCAACCGAGACCGGCTCGTATCGAAACGGGATTCCCCTCTCGCCGGAACTTACAACCCTGGCTGACTACTTCAACCGTGCCGGCTATCGCACCGGCTATATCGGCAAGTGGCACTTAGGGGGAACCCAACCAAGCTGGGATATTGAAACTCAGGAGCCGGTTCCGGCGGAACGCCGCGGGGGGTACCAGGATTGGCTTGCGGCGGACATGCTGGAGTTTGCCTCGGACGCGTATGATACGCGTCTCTACGATACGGAGAACCGCCAGGTGCGACTTCCAGGCTACCGTGTCGACGCGCTTACAGACGCGGCCATTCGCTATATTGATGCCCACAAAGCAGATCCGTTCTTCCTGTTTCTCTCGTTCCTGGAGCCGCACCATCAGAACAGCCGTGACGATTATCCCGCCCCCGAAGGGTATGCCGAAAAGTACCGCGGTGGCTGGATACCGCCCGATCTAGTTCACCTCCGTGGATCGAGTGCAAAGGACCTCTGGGGATACTATGGGATGGTCAAACGTCTCGATGAATGCCTGGGTCGGGTACTCGACGCACTAAAGAGTCTTGGACTTAGTGATGACACCGTGGTTTTGTTCACCTCCGATCACGGCAACCACTTCAAGACGCGTAACGGCGAGTACAAGCGATCGTGCCATGACTCCTCGATTCGCGTTCCAACCGCACTGTGCGGACCCGGTTTCGACGGAGGGGGAGAGATCGAGGCGCTGACAAGTCTCGTTGATCTGCCTCCGACGATCCTGGATTGTGTCGATCTCGAACAGACAACGCCAATGTCGGGACGTTCCGTGCTTCCCCTGGTATCGGATCCCACAGCTGAATGGCCGGAAGAGGTTTTTGTACAGATCAGCGAATCCCAGATCGGTCGTGCAGTGCGAACCCACCGGTGGAAATACGCAGTAACCGCCGTCGACGGAGATCCCTTCGCGGACTCTGCACGCGAGCACTACATCGAGACCGAGCTGTACGATCTGTACTCCGATCCGTATGAACTCGAAAACCTCGCGGGCTTCGCCTCCCATCGGTCCGTGGCAGATCGAATGAAATCCCGCCTTTTGGAACGTATTGCGTCGGTAGAGCGGACGAAGCCTCACATTGAGAACGCCCGCGTCCGGTCCGATGTTGGACAGCGAGTGATAGTGCCAGGAGACGAAGACCAATAGGGCCCCGTGCAACGCAATGGCACGCAACTCCGTGAACGTTGATGTACTGCTGCTCGAGCGTAATCACCCCGCTTTTTGTGCAGCCGATATCTTAGCGATCGCTCCGGCATGCGCATCTCGGTAGTCCAACGGGGTTCCTCTACCGAGGGCTCGATGGGGACGCTCCCGATTGTATTGAGAGATCCAGTTTCGTGTCACCGATCGAACCTCATCCAGTGTTGAGAAAAGAAATGCGTCGGTATACCGCGTACAGGTGATCAATGTTCAGTATCCGCTATCCCATCGCATCAGTTGAGGAATATGCGTGGCCTCCTCGAGAGACTGTCGTCGTCCTATTTTGTCTTCATATGAATGCACGGACTAACTGCAAACGCGGCCGAGCAGACTGACAGGTGCACTTCATAGGTGTTCGGGCGGGGGAAGAACCACGTCGTTGCGATCAGCAACCTCGGGCGCCATCGTTTGCAACTTCTAGTCCAGGACTTGAAGGGTATCCACTTCAGTAACTATCCCGAGGGTGTCGTCTCACACTATGGTCTCACTGATTTGCTGAAAGTTACGTTCCAAGATATCGATCGCGTGAACCACTGATGGGTCAAATTGCGTGCCGGATCCATCGCGGATGATCTGCATCGCCGCGTCGTGGGGGAAGGCGGGCTTGTACACCCGCTTGGAGCGCAACGCATCGTATACATCGGCAACAGCCATGATGCGAGCCTCAAGAGGAATTGCTGTTCCCGCGATTCCGTCTGGGTAGCCGGTACCGTCCCACCGCTCATGGTGTGAGCGGGTAATCGCAATACCGGTCGATAGAAACGCGTTGTTATCGTACGCTGAGCGCGCCTCAGCGAGAGTTGCCGCTCCGATTTCGGCGTGCGTTTTCATGATTTCGAACTCGTCACTTTCCAATTTGCCCGGCTTGAGGAGTATGTAGTCGGGGATCGCCACCTTTCCAATATCGTGGAGAGGAGTCGCATAAAAAAGATCGGTGACAAATCTCTCGTGAATAACTTCGCTGTACACATTTGCTTTTTGGAGTTCTTCGGCCAGTAAGCGGGTGTATAATTGAACCCGTTCGAGATGTTTCCCGGTATCGTTATCACGGTACTCCGCGAGCTTGGCAAGAGCGACGATCGTCGAGAGTTGAGCCGAGTATATTTCTTCCACCTGATCGGCAACCATTGATTCCAGATTCTCGTTTTGGCGATGAAGCGTCGCTTGGAGCTGTGCGAGCTTTAGATGAGTTCCGACTCTGGCCTTCACTTCAGCAGCGTGGAAAGGTTTGGTGATGTAATCGACGCCTCCGGATTCAAACGCTTTGACCTTCTCCTCCGGCTCCGTGTGGGCACTGATAAACAGTACCGGTATTTCCTGGAGTTCTTTCGTGGATTTGAAATGGCCACATACTTCGTAGCCGTCCATTTCGGGCATACTTACATCGAGCAATACGATATCCGGCGGACGTTCCTTCGCCGCCTCCAGAGCAGCCGCACCCCGAGTGTATGTGGATACCGTGTATCGGCTCGACTTCAACAACAGATCAAGCAGTTTCAAATTGGTCGGAGTATCGTCCACGACCATGATGTTAGCAGTAACTTCGTCGTTCATTTTGGTGTTTCCAGTTCGTGACAATGCGCGATTTCATGTTACCGCGAGTAGTCAACCCTGTACCAAAAACTATCATGAATCACGCCGTCGGGAAAGGCCAACGTGCAGTGCTGCGATGGTGTCTGGCGGCGGCCTGACAGTACGCGGATAGAGCACCCTGGAGCTCTCGTTACGGGAAACCGGATGGCGTGGGGCAACATGTGCGTTTCGGTACTTCTTCCCCATGAGCGCGACGGCGCGCACTAGTTGTTCTCTCCCTTGGGAAGTTCAATCCAGAAGGTACTCCCTGCGTCGGGGGAGCTCTCGAAACCTATGGCGCCACCCATTTGCTCTACAAGCTTCTTACTGAGAGCAAGGCCGATCCCGGAACCAGTCTCCGTTCCCGACTCGTTTCCGAGACGATTAAAGGAGGTGAACAAATCAGCCTGCTTCTCTTCGGAAACTCCGTGCCCGGTGTCGGTGACACAAAAGCGGAGACGGTTGTCCACGGGAATAACCGAGATCTCGACGGTTCCGGTCTCCCGATTGTACTTGACTGCGTTGGACAGAAGATTACCCAATATATCGACGAGACGGACGTGATCTGCGACAACCGACGCATTAGGGTCATGATCAAGACGGATTGTTATCTCGATATTTCGCTCCGCCGCAAGCGGCGCCACCCGCTCGACGCTCTCACGTACTGCCGACTGACACGACAGCTCCTCCAGCGAAAGGTTCACCTCACCATCTTCAATTCGTGCAAAGTCCAAGATCTGTGTAATAAGCGATGACAGACTTTGCCCGGCGCAGAGGATCTCTTTTACCGAATCGGCCTGATCATCGCGTAGGGAGGGGTCCATGTCCAGTATCTGGGCAAACCCGAGGATCGCGTTAAGTGGCGTCTTCAGTTCATGGGTGACGCTGGACAGAAATTTGCTCTTTGCAGCGTTTGCCCGCTGGGCTACGTCCCGATCTCGCTCTATCTGTTCTTGCTTCTTCCGTTCCGATACGTCCAGATAGGTGCCGATCATATACGCCGGGTCTCCCGATTCATCGTACACGATGTTCGCCGCATACGAGATGGGAAATGTTGAACCGTCCAACCGCATCGCTACGATTTCACCGGTGTGTTCACCCCGTTCCAACAGCTCTTGGATTCTGGCGCCCGCGTGATCGGGATCGGCAAAGAGCGTCTCGGCGCGCTTTCCGATAAGCTCTTCCATCTCGGTGGCACCCCACATGCGCTGAAACGCAAGATTGGCATAGTTGATGCGACCGTCGACGGGCGCAATCGATATACCGGTAATCGAATTGTCCATCGCTTGTTTTTTGATGCGCAGGTCTTCCTGCAGAGTGTGGAGCTCTGTAATATCTCGGTCTGATCCACGATAGCCGACGAGAGCACCTT
>CAZNRF010000096.1:0-10774 GCA_964575075.1 uncultured Spirochaeta sp.
GGAGAAAGGAGTGGCATAGACCAATGAACGGAGACCCGAAATTACACCACTTGACCGGACGTAACCACCAATGGCGCTATGACGATCACTGGCTGCCGCGTGATAATCCTCCGCCACGTACAAGACGCAACTCCCCCAAACACAGCGAACGACTTTCCTCGGGAACGGCACACTCAGACCAACGAAGCACAGAAAGAGAACATGGACTTCGTGGAACGGCACGTTCTCGCGGGGGCGGACATCTTCCTTATTTTTAGCAGCCACGACGATGACAGAAGCCGTGGTCACCGATGACAAACCCCCGTCGGTGCCGCATTCAAAAGCTACCGACGAGTGTGATCAGTGTCATACCAAGTGGGCAAGATCATACCAGCTACAGGCAGTGGATCTATCCTCGTTGCCCCACAGTCATATGTCCGGACACCGGAGCGTCAGCAACGAGAATCTTCCCTGACTCCGTTTCGGTCATGTACATCGTCCGATTCCCCGGACCGCCGTAGGCTATGTTGGTGATCTTCTTTCCGGCGTCCTTTGGGGAGCGTACTCGGTAGGTGGGCGCCCCGTCGGGATCAAAAAGCCAAACTGTTCCCAGCCGGTTGTGACACGCGGCGAGCCCGCCGGTCTCGTCCATGGCGAGTCCGTCGGTGCCGCTGTATCCACCCTGCAACTGTTGAAAGACTCCTACCTTGTCTACGCCGCCTTCGCTATTGATTCGGCCACGCCAGACAGCCGGGCCGTAGGTGACGGCGACAAAGACGTATGACTCCGAGGGATCAAGCACGATCCCGTTGGGGCCGGGGACTCCCTCCATGAGCACATCTACCTCGCCGCTCCTGGAAAGCCGGAGAACCCGTCCCACGGGATTCAGCATGTGGGAATCACCCTGATCGGTGAAATAGATGTCGCCGTTGGCGGCGATCGTCAGATCGCTCAGTCCTTGAAACCCTGGAGAGAGCCGTTCGACGCCGCAGTGCGTTTCGATGTGCCCCGATTCGGGGTCGAATCGCATGATGCCGTTTTGACGATCCGTAATGTAGACCATGCCGTCGGCGCCGACTTGGAGTCCGTTTGGGGCGCCGTCATATTCGCACACGACCGACGGCACTCCGTCGGAGGTAATGCGAACAATCTGGCCGAACGCGAAATTAACGACATACAAATTTCCGTGCTTATCGAATGAGGGTCCCTCCAAAAACGAGTGCGTTGGCTTGCCCACAAACTTGTCGACCCATTTGTTGGTACGCGCGGTCCATCCCAGTTCTCTAACCAGATCGACCCAAACTCTTGCTTCAATGTCTCTCGGTACCTCGTAGAATCCCATTCACTGCCTCAATTCTGGTTCCGGTTTTTCTTCCACTCTTCGCGGCCTGTGTACGCAACGGCTGACGGTGGTTCGATGACCGCCCCGAGTCGTTCCAATCGATTCTGCAGCTCGCCGATGGGCACGTCGCCTGACGCGCAACCCTGCTCAACAGAGATTGCGGCCGCCACGCCTACCGCCTGTCCCATGGACATTGTTTGCGCCATGGACCGGCAGCTCGCATGCGCGGAGTGCGTGGCGCTAAAGCAGCGGCCTGCCACCCATAACTGATCCTGATTCTTTGGGAGAAAGCATCGGTACGGAACCTGATAGACCCCTCCGTCTGGCACATATACCCACTCGGTCTCGGGCTCCCCGTCCGTGTTCTGGCGATGGTCTTCTATGGGAGCCCCGCACACAAGAACAGCATCGTCGAATCGAGCCTCGGATAGACAATCATCCCGCGTAAGCCTGTATCTACCGTAGAGACGCCTCGACTCCCGAACCCCGATTTGCGGTGTGGACATGCCGATCACCTTTGCCTCTTCGAATCCAGGAACCTCGGCCCGTAGGAAGTCCTCGTAGATGTAGACCTGTTTACGCCCTTCCCGCTCGGCGCGAGAGATCTCCTCGACGTCAAATGGACTTGCAAAAGGAACCCGCACGGCCACCGTGGCAATACAGTTCTTCTGTACCATGGGATGGATGCTCCCCTTCTTCCTCGGCAACGGATGGCGGCCCGTCTCGACCGCGTCGGCCATCTTGGCTTGGAGCATCGTCTTTCCGCCGGCTCGCTCATAGACGTCAAGATCCACATTGCACATCCGAAATGTCGTGGTAAATGTTTGTCCAGGCTCTGCTTCGCCCGCCGTTTCCAACTCCACGCCCAAGAAATAGGATGGAACGGCGTCCCCGGAGGTGTCGATCACGCGTTGGGCGTTTATTCTGGAGATGCCTCCAGGTGATTGGACAATCAACGTCAACTGGCCATCATTGGCCTTCTCAGCATCTATGATATGAGTATGGAGCATGACCGAGACTCCGGCCTCCGCCACCAACTGGTCCCAGAGAAGCTTCAGGTACTCGGGATTGTAGGTCACGCCCGTGCCCGCCCCGTACGTGTTCTGTCTAAGAAACATGTCTCCGTGGGTGTCCAGCCGGTCGACGACCATGTCAGGAACGCCGCCGGCGGCTTTCTTGGGGCTTTCTCCGGGCGTGAAGAAACCGTAAAAGGTATCGAGACTTTGCGTCGACACGCCTCCAAGGAAACCGTATCTCTCTATGAGTAGCACGTTTTGCGCGCCGGACCATCCGGCGGCGATCGCAGCACTACAACCTGCCGACCCAGCCCCAACGACCACGATGTCGAAACCCCTGTCGGAATTGCCTCTACTACCCATATTGTCCCTCGCTGCACGACCAACCGCCGTCAACTATCACTGTCTGTCCAGTCATGAACTTAGCCTCATCCGAAAGTAGAAAAACTGCTGCGCCGTCGTAGTCGGACGGTATTCCAATTCGTCCGCCATCCAAGGGTTGCTTGCTGTGTGCGAATTGAAGTATCCGCTCGTCTGCCGCCGCACGCTCCGCCATGGGCGTCTCAACAAGTCCAGGGGCGATTCCGTTAATCCTGATATTGCTCGGAGCATAGTAAGCCGCCGCCGATTTTGTCATGCCGATAATCGCCGCCTTCGCAGCGGAATAGGCGTGCGTGGCGAAAAAGCGAGTGGACGGCGAGAACCCTAGCACTGAGGCCATATTGAGTATGCAACCGCCACCACCTTGCCTTATGAAGTGATTGAGCGCAGCCCGGTTGGAAAAGAAGACTGAAGATAGATTAAGCCGAATCGTTGCGTTCCAACCTTCATCGCTTATTTCATGAAGCGGTCCATCCCCGAGAGATCGGCCGCTACCCCCAGCTACATGGTAGAGGGCGTCGAGACGACCGTGAGTTCCAGTAACTTCGTCGACGACTTGCTGGGCAGCGACCGATTCCTGGGCGTCACTCTCCACTACTAGGACGTCCGGACCCAGCGCTTCGCGTGCAGCCTGAAGCTTACTCTTGTTGCGACCCGTCACGGCTACGGCCGCTCCTTCTCGCTGAAATGCAAGCGCCGCGGACAGCCCGATTCCGCTCGTGCCGCCAACGACAAGAATCACCTTGTCCGCAAGGCGGCCTCGATCAGGAGTCACCATCGAACACCTTTTGGCGTGAGCCTGGCTCATGACGTGATAGCCTCACGAAAGAGAGCCGCTGCACCGAGCAGTACCAGTCCCTGGGTCAGAAAGTTGCCCGCTGCTCCAATGCCGGCCCCTGTTAAGAGAGCCGACAAGAACGTGAGTAGAATTGCGCCCCCAACTGTTCCGGACATGCCTCCAACACCCCCGGAGAGGATCGTACCTCCGACAACGGCGGCGGCAAGTGAATTGAGCATGAGATGCTGGCCCGCGCCGAGAGTTCCTATTCCGACGAACCCGGCAAGCAGCAATCCGCCGACGACGGCACAGATGCTTGATAGCACATGTGACCCGAGTTGTACCCAGGGAACGCGTACGCCAGCATACTCGGACGCTTCCGGACTGGATCCAATTGCGTAGACGTGCCGTCCAACCCAGGATTTGCGTAGAGCTACGCCAACGATCAAAGACGCGAAAAGCCAGATGTACACCGCCAGTGGTATGTTGAGAAACCGTCCTCGGGAGAGAATACGAATGCCCTCGGGTATCTCTCCGGTTGGAGCACCGCCAGTATAAATGAGCATTGCTCCGGTAAGAACGAACCCTGTTCCAAGAGTAGCGACCAGAGGAGAGACTCTGCCGAAGCCCACGATGGCACCATTTATCAAGCCCACCACGATCCCAACAGCCAGGCAGAGAGCTACAACAGCTCCAGCGCCGTACTGCTGCGCGAAAGCTCCCGCAGCCAAGACATTGACGAACCCGACGATCCCGCCAACAGAGAGATCAAACCCACGCCCGATGATGAGCACGGTTTGACCGATAGCCAGCATGCCCAGGGGAGCGGCCTGACGCAGCAGGATCGGCCACTGCTGCGGAGCTATTATCGCAGGCTCAATCAGCGCCATGGCTATCAGGGTGATCACTAGCGCCAACCATACGGTCGCGCGCCTTAGGCTTAGCCTTGGGATTTTCACCAGGCCAGGTGGTTTCGTCCTTGCGCGTTGAGTCACCACAGTCTCCCTAATTCTCGCGTCGCCGCGCTGCAGGTTCTGTACCTTTCAAGTCTGTCGTGGACGCGGTCCCTGTTTGGTTGAAATTCCTTCTCGATGTCGAGCATACCGACCAGTTCACCCAGCTCTGACTCGTTTATGAGCTCGGCGCTGTAGGCTGCGAGTAGCGCCACCCCCCGTGCACCAAACTCCTCCCCCGCAGGACGAACAATTCTCGCGTCGCAGGCGTCGGCAATCGTCTGCAGGAGCAAGTCGGAACGAGCAGCTCCTCCAATGGCAGTAATTTCGACAACCTTGGTCGGCATGCTGTCGTAGGAGTCGGCAACCGCAAATGAAAGGCCTTCAAGAGCTGCGCGTGCTAGCTCCTGCGGTCTGTGGTCCACCCGAAGCCCGAGGTATGCTCCTCGAGCCTTCGCATCTACGAACGGACTGACAACGCCCGCGCCAGCAAGATACGGTAGCAGCACCGGAAGATCTGACAACTCCGCCACTTCAGCCAGTTCCAACAACTCCCCGACACTGCCGTTGGTCAATTGCCTCGCCGCCCAGTCGAGCGTCATTGATCCTGAGGTGTTCAGCATAGTTCGGACCCATCGTCCGAGTGGCGCCGCCGCCATAATGCCGATTTCCCTGGGCTCGAACTCCGGGTCCTCAGTCACGGTACTGCTATTCGCGCTAGTGCCAAGAATGCTTACAGCGTGACCCGGCTCGATAGCGCCGCCACCAACGCATCCGGCGATGATATCAGTAGCACCCAAGGCGACCGGAATCCCTGCCGTCAAGCCAAGTTCAGAAGCCACCTCCGGCAGCAGGGGATCCACGCGCCGAGGGTTCTCCAGCGTCGGAAGCAGGTCTTTGGCCTTCTCGGTGCCAGTGATCTCCAACAGTCGGTCATCCCACTCGCGGTCCTTGATCCCGAATGGCGCATAGGAAGCGTCCGTTTCCTCGCTAACCCATACATCGGTAAGCCAGGCACGGATCCAGTCTTTGCAGAAAAGCAACTTCTCCGACTTGGATATCGACTCAGGCTCGTTTTCGATAAGCCACCTCAGAACAGGAAGCGTATAACCTGGAAAAGGAATATTCCCAGATCGATCGAAGATCTCACCCATCGTACCGTCTTGGTGCCACTCGCTTACGATACCGGCAGCCCGCCCATCGTTCCACATGATGGCCGGTCGAACGGCGCTGCCCTTGGCGACTAACCATGCGCCACACGCTGTGCCGGATATTCCGATCGCTTTGATATCCTCTCCGTTTATCGAACAAGTCGCGTCTCGGATACACTCCGCCACTCCGCGGAGCACGTCGTCCGGATCGCGCTCCGACCATCCCGGCCTGGGCTGTTTCGTTTGCGAGTCGGCGCGACCGATCGCCCGAGGCTGTTCTGGTCGGGAGATATCGAAGACGGCGGCTTTCATTGCCGTTGTCCCAACGTCTATCCCCAGCACGAGATCACCCATTATCCGTTCTCCTTTCCGGCTGTATCAGCAGCTTGCACTTTCGACGCAGCTTGAATCGCTCTTCTTCTCTGAACTCCAGCTGAGATAATATTCGGAATAAGTACAGCCCCGATTACCAATAGCCCCTTTACTGGCGTCTGATAGAAAGCGGGTACCTGTAGCAGATTCAGGACGTTCGAGAGTAACCCAAGCGCTATTGCTCCCAGTACGGTTCCGACTATCGTTGCCCGACCACCCCCCAATACAGTGCCACCGAGAACCACAGCAGCGAGCGAATCGAGGGTGAATCTGGCTCCAATCGTTGGATCGCCAGTGCGGGTTCGTGCGACAAGGAAAAGCCCCGCCAAAGCCGCCATCCCGGCAGATAGCATGTAGGTCTTGACGTAGGTCCGGGCCACGGAAACGCCACAGAGACGGGCAACCTCCTCATTTCCCCCCACCGATATGATGTCGACCCCGGTCCGGGTTCGTTGTAAGTGCCACATTGCCCAGAGTGCGACCAACAATACGAACGGGAAAGCTACAGGGATGGCGCCCCAAAAGCTGGCGATTTCGCCATATGAGCGGGGAACGGTACCACCGGGAACTGGACTCACGAAGAGGGCGATGCCTTGGGCAACGGATAGATTTGCCAGTGTGACAAGAAATGGCTCGACACCAGACGCCACCACGATGCCGTTGATAAAACCGATCGCTACGCCGGAAAGAAGTCCGAGGAGAACTGCCGAGGGTATTCCGAGAGGCTCAAAGGTCACCGCCGTTACGACGGCAGTCAGACTAACAATTGAGCCAACGGATAGATCAAGGCCGCCGCTACCGACGGCGTAGGTCTGACCAAGAGAAACTAGAAGCAGAGCCGTAACCTGAACGATCACGTTTCCAAGATTGAAAGTCGACAGAAACACATCACTCCGGGCAACTCCCACAATAACTAGACCTACACAGAACACGAATGCTGGCACCGCAAGTGCGTTGCGTCGGGCGGCCCGTCTTACTCCTTGAAACGGACTCGTCCCGATAGGTCGTTGCTTACTCATGGGCCACACCCGCCTGGCCATTCCCCACGGCCGACCGAAGAATCGCTCCTTCGGAGTCTCCTGGCGCGTGTTCTGCTACGAGCCGCCCATATGACATAACAAGAATTCGGTCGCACAGTCCTTGTAGCTCTTTGATTTCTCGCGAGACGACTAGCGAAGCTGCCCGTCGCTGTTCGCACGTCCGCCGGATCAGGCCATAGATTTCGGACTTCGAGCCCACATCGACTCCTCTAGTTGGCTGGTTCAGTAGAAGGATCGAAGACTCCGCCGCCAGCCATCGCGAGAGCACGAGCTTCTGCTGATTCCCACCGGAAAGCGACCGAACTGACGCGTCCAGGTCGCCACGGACGCCAGCCTTGGACGCCGCAGCTTCAGCTGTCTCTCTCTCCCGAACCTTCGAGACCCACCCGAAACGAGAGAGTCTTCTCAGTACGGGAAGTGTAATGTTGTGCTCTGAGGTCATCTGGAGAATAAGACCTTCCGTCTTTCGGTCCTCCGGGACGAAACCAAGACCTAGAGATAGCATCTGCGCAACACTCTCCCAGCCGGTGTCCTTTCCGTGCACCTTGAGAACGCCACCTACCGGACTCCGGGCACCCGCAATACACTCCAGTACTTCATCCTGGCCGTGGCCCTCGAGGCCGTAGATGCCGACTATTTCTCCCCCGTGCAAAGTTAGCGATGCATTGTAAACGGCCGGAGGATCAATCAGATTCTCCACCTGTAGGACCGGTCCGCCTACAGCCGCGGCTCGCGCTTCAGGGAACATATCATCTATGACTCTTCCCACCATGAGCTGGATCATCTTGTCAGTTGTAAGCTCCTTCGCCGGATTCGTTGCTACATGTCGACCGTCCTTCAGGACAGAAACCGAATCAGCCAGCTCCTTCACTTCGTCCAACCGATGGCTGATATAGATTACCGATGTACCGGCCTGCGTGAGTTGCTTCAATACGTCAAACAGCCGTTCGGCGTCGGCAGGGGGAAGTGCTGCGGTAGGCTCATCAAGGATTATCAAACGGGACTTCCGATAGATTGCTCTTGCGATTTCTACCATTTGCTGATTAGACGTTGACAACTCACCTACGCGTTTGTGAACGTTCAGATCCAATCCCAAGCGCTCGAGAGCTTCGGCAGCAATGTCAGACATTCGTCGCCAGGACAAGCCGATTATTCCTCTCTCCTCGGAACCGAGAAAGATGTTCTCGACTATGCTACGGAATGGCAAAAGAGCGAGTTCCTGGTGTACCAAATGGATTCCCGAAACCGAGGCCGCATGTGGACCGTCGAAGTCGACCGTTTCTCCCCCGAGGGTCACCGTGCCCTCGTCTTGTTTCACGACTCCACTTATGATCTTGACGAGCGTCGACTTACCCGCGCCATTCTCTCCGACAAGCGCGTGAATGTGACCGCGAGCAAACTTGATAGAAACGTCTTGGAGGGCTTGCGTGTTTCCGAAACGCTTGCTGATCCCCGCGAGGACCAGCAAGGTTTCGTTCATGCCGTCAGCAGTTGACATTGTCTCTTAGTTTGGAAAGATCGCTTGGACCTGTTCCTTCTGCAAATACTGCTCAACCCAATAGTCGTCCGAGATATCCGGCAGAACCGCGGATTCCGCATCCACGATCGGCGGAGGAGTCAGTCGGTACGACGACATAATCTCGCGACCCTGGAGAGCGTGAACGGCTAGCTTGAGAGCTTCCGGCGCTTGCCATGTTGGAAACTGGGGACCACTACTTTCGAGGTCGAGTTCCGCCCATAGCTTGAGAAAGCCGTTGAGGTTCTCACCCGACATTGGGACAAGCTCCAGTCCGGCTTCCTGAAACGCCTCAATCGCGCCCCTGGTCATCGCGGCGCCAGATGCCCATACACCGTCGATGTTGGGATTCGCGGCTAGAAAAGTCTCGGTTATCGCCTTGCCCTGGTCAAAAGCCCAGTCGCCGTATTCTTCGCCCACTATAGTGATCTCACCTTCAGCTTCGTCCAAGGCCGCCACTGCACCCTCATATCGGGCCTGTTCAACACTGTTTCCGGCAATACCTCTGAGCATGATTACATTGCCGGAGCCGCCCATGTCTTCTACGAGCTTCTGGCCACCAGCGTAGCCGAAGTACCAGTCGTCGGTGACAATTTGGGCTGTGTATTGATCCGTTGCGGCCTCCGAGCCCCAGACGACCACAGGGATCCCGGAGTTGTATGCTCGCTCGATGATCGGCGCCAGAGGCTCCCTCGCGACCGGAGATATCAGAAGGGCATCGACCCCCTGAGCAAGAAGATCCTCAGCGTCGGAGATCTGCTTCGTTGCATCACCTCCGGCATCGGTGATTCGAAGTTCAACACCGATGTTTTCAGCTAGCAGCTTCGTGGACTCCACCGCTTGTACACGCCAGCTGTTCACGAGCCCGAACCCGGCAAAACCGACTGTGTAAGGGCCGTCTTTGGCGTACCTCGATGTGTCCACCGTAACCGCGTCATCGGCGGGCGTCATCTCCTCGAAGAGCTCGATGGTACCGATGTTTCCGGCTGAGGGATCCTCAGTGAGTTCAGGTCGGTCATCTTGGGCCGTCTCCCCTTGGCCGCCTCCAAATGCCACGCCGGTAACTAGCAGCGTGATCAGAAGAACCAAGCCGATTCTCTGGACGGCTCGTGTCATCAGTCGTACTGATTCTTGCATACATACCTCCTTAGGCTTCTGCTTTGTCTTTGTTTAGTACTCGGGTACCCGAGTACCATCGATCACTGAGTCTTGAACGGACTTGATAAGCTCCGTATCGCCAAAGTTCGCGAAAACGGAGAAGAGCGCCGTGGAATCCCTGTGGCAGAGAAAAACCGCAGCCGATGCCGTACGAAGCACAAGATCCGACGAACTGAGCGGCTCCACTTCCAGAACTTGTGCCAAGTCCATCGGCACCAACGACCTTGTATGAAGGAGGGTCGCGTCGATCTCCCCCCTGGCAATGGCGTAGGGAAGATTCACGTAGTGAACTTCCTTCCGCTGACACTCTGGGAACACTTCGTCGCAGAGAGCCACGTGATCATAGGATGTCGAGTCAACACCTATAGTCCATTCGGCGCGGGGCTTCGGACTGTTTTTGCGAAACACTATGTCGTGTCCCCTGTAGTAGCTCCACTCCGGCAGCTCCGCAACGGAAGCAGTCTCGGGATGCTCTGCAACCACAATGTCCGCGCTTCGCTTGGAAAGAACGACGAAATCCGCACGTCTTTCCAACAACGCCTGCAGCCGTGCTTGGGCTCCGTTCTTGAAGTTGAGTGAGTACGGAATCCCAATCCGCTCAAACCACTCAGTCGTGCCGGTTGCCAAGCCCATGAAGGTGACCGCGTTTGGCAACGGCAGCAATCCGATCATCGTGCCAAGCCCGGAGATTTCCCAGAGTTGAGATAGGTTGCGCCCCTCAAGAAAGGTACCCATTTGTCCACGGGCACGAGTCTGAATCACTTGGTTTGCACGAAGAGTGGCTATCGCCTTTTCCACAGTACCGAACCCCACATCCAGCTCCATGGCCAGCTCTTGTGTCGTCGGAAGCTGCTGGCCTGGCGTAACAGGTATGAGCATCCGAGCAATGTGCCGCGTTGTTGAAGAAGCCTTGCTCTCGAGGCCAATCATAAGCCCTATCTTACAGTATACTGTAAATTATGTCAAAGAAGGATTTCTAGTATCCCGTCCGCTATTCGGGGACGGTGCCGAAGCTTCCTAAATTGGGGGGCAGAATGCAAGATAAGCGTGTGCGCACTGCTACACGTAAATATTGGTGTTGTAAGGAG
>CAZNRF010000097.1:0-10772 GCA_964575075.1 uncultured Spirochaeta sp.
GAGGTACCGGTGCCGGTTCCTGGTCCCGGGGAGGTGCTGATCCAGGTGCTCGCCGCCGGCGTGAACAACACCGAGATCAATACCCGCGTTGGCTGGTATTCCGCTGCGGTGACCGAGGCCACAAATGACACAGCCACATGGAACGCGGAAAGACTCCCAGAGAAGCGATCCGACGGTGGCTGGAACGAAGCGACACCGTTTCCGCTGATTCAGGGCACCGATTGTTGCGGCCGCATCGTAGAAGTGGGCTCATCCGAGCTCAGCGATCGAATCAATGAGCGGGTTCTCGTTCGTCCGTGCATGCGAACCCTCGGTTTCGCGTCCCTCGAGAACGTGTGGCTCGGCTCCGACTTCAACGGCGCGTTCGCGCAGTTTGTAAAGGTTCCTACCGGTGAGGCCTTCGCCCTTCAGAGTGACTGGAGTGACGTCGAGCTGGGCTCCATCCCCTGTGCCTACGGGACGGCGGAGAACCTGATCCACCGCTCTCGTGTGGGTACCGGCGACCACGTCTTAATCACCGGCGCATCCGGCGGCGTTGGGTCCGCCACGATTCAGTTGGCCAAGCGCCGGGGAGCATGGGTAACGGCGATATGCGGACGGGGAAAAGCGGATAGCGTTCGAAACATCGGCGCGGACGCGATCGTATTCCGGGGTGAGGATCCAGCGGCATCACTGGAGCCAAAGAGTGTCGATGTTCTCATAGACGTGGTCGGCGGCGCGTCCTTCCCATCGGTCTTCGATCTGCTCAGTCCCGGCGGGCGCTACGCAACTTCCGGCGCCGTGGGTGGTCCCATCGTCAATCTGGATCTTCGTACGCTGTACCTGCGGGACATCACGATACACGGCGCCACCGCCTGGGACGAAGCGGTGTTCCCCAACCTTATCTCCTACATCGAGCGTGATGAGATCCGGCCGCTGATAGCCAAGAGTTTTCCCCTTGAGGATATTGTTGCGGCGCAGACGGAGTTTCTGGAGCGGAAACACGTGGGAAAGTTTGTGCTGGTTCCGCCTGACTGAGGTATGAGCCGGCTGTGCGGCTGGCTCACCAGTGCACCCGAGGCAACATCCTTAGTCGGGCGCCGGCAATTGCTGCCGTGGTTGCTGATTGTCACTTCCGGCGGCGCTCTCATCGATCGTGAAGTAGTGAACCGCCGCCTGCAACGAGTCTGCTTGGGCGCTCAGCTGCTCCGACATTGATGCCATCTCCTCCGAGGCGGAGGCGTTTTGCTGCGTTACGTTATCGAGCTGGAGAATCGCTTGATTCACCTGATCCGCCCCGCTGGACTGCTCAGAGCTGGCCGCGCTGATTTCCCGCAACAGGTCGGCAGATTTCGCAATTTCCGGGATGAGCTCGTGAATCAGTTTTCCCGCGGTCCCTGCCACTTCCACGCTGCTGTGGGAGAGTTGCGCGATTTCAACTGCCGCGTGCTGGCTGCGCTCGGCAAGTTTCCGGACTTCACCGGCCACTACCGCAAATCCCTTGCCCTGCTCTCCGGCACGGGCAGCCTCAATCGCCGCGTTCAACGCCAAGAGATTGGTGTTCCGCGCGATCTCTTCAATGATCGTAATCTTCTCGGCGATTTGAGTCATCGCTTGCACCGTTTGCTGGACCGCTTCGCCCCCGTGCTGCGCGTTTCGGGAAGCACTTTGCGCCACCTTATCGGCCTGCGCCGCGTTGTCCGCGGTCTGCTGGATATTGGAGGCCATCTGTTCCATCGAGGCGCTCACCTCTTGCACTGAGGACGCTTGCTCACTCGCCCCCTCCGACAAGCGCTGGGCGGTGGCGCTCATCTCGCCACTCCCCTGCGCCACTCCATCACTCGTGCGTTTCACGTCCGCAATGACATACGACAACCGACGCCGCATCGAATCCATCGTGTCCGTGAGCCGGCCGATCTCGTCTCGTGCACTAATCCTGGTGCGCTCGGTCAGATCCCCTGATTCGATTGTGCCCACCACGCCTTGGAGCTCGGCGATCGGACGAACGACGCTTCGGATGACCAGTAAGAAGAGCGGCGCAACAACAAAGATGAACAAGCCCAGGATCGTGGCAATTGCGATCGCCGACAACCGAGAAATCTGCTCTTCAATGCGGGCGGCTACCTCAGATTGCCGGATGGCGACGTTGTCAACGTACACCCCCGTTCCAATCCAGAAGTCGGTACCAGGAATCATCTCCGCATACGAAACTTTCGGTTGTATGCCTGCTCCCGGTTTCTCGAATACGTACTCCACAAACCCGCCGCCCGAGGCCGCAGCCTCGGCCAGTTCCCGTACGTAATACACGCCGTTGGGATCGGTGGTGTCGGCGAGGTCCTGTCCCTCTAAGTCCGGCCGGGGAGCTACGGTGAGCGCGATGGTATCCTCGTAGATAAAGAAGTAGCCGGATTCATCCTCCTCGAAACGGATGTTCTCCACCGCTGTTTTAAGAATCTGCCGTTGGTCTTCTTCGTCGTCAATGTCCGCAACGATATCGCCCAGGCTTACGGCCATACTGTGGGTAGCCACCAGCACCTTCTCACGCATCCCGTCCATGACGGCCGTGCCGGCCTCCGCCGCCGCAAACTGCTCAATTTGTTTCATACCAAAGAAGTAGAACGTCACGATACCAGCAACAAACAGGAAGATAATGACGAGGATCGCGAACAGACGGGCACCCAACCTGAATCGTCTTAGAATCATAGGAGCCTCCAGCTCATGTTCAAGTATGATCGTTCATCTCAACAATGCAAGGGCTATCGGTACCGTTGGGGGGAATTCTATGAGTTGTCGGGTTTGGGCAGCCTCACCGTCACATGAGCACCCGGGGAGTTTTCCAGAGTAAACGTCCCGTCATGCTGAGCCACCAGCGACTCCACCACGGTCAGCCCAAACCCATACCGAGTGTGATTCAGGACTTCCGCGGGAAACCCGGGCCCCGAATCAGACACGGAAAGCACCACGGCGCCGCGCCCAGCGGCAGTCGCCTCCGGATCGGTTGACTCATCCACGAGCTCCAACCGCACGTCAATGTCCCTCAGTGCCTCCTCAGGTACCGACGAAACGGCGTACTTTCCGCTATTGGTAAGCAACTCATTGTACATGATCCCGATCGCAACGGAAAAACGCACCGGTAGCGTGGCGTCTGCAATGGTTCGTTGAACGGAAACGCGCACTGGAAGCATTGCGCGACACATATTGTCGGTGATCTTCTCGAGAAGTGGACGCAGAGATACCGCGTCGGCGGTATCCGATGTGGTGAGCATGGTATATATGTCGGTCAGGACCAGAACACGATCACCCGCTTCGGAGAGGGCACTTCTGATGGCCGGCTGCGTTGTTTGGGATGCTTGCAAAGAGAGAAGCGAGTACACAAAGTTCAGATCATTCTTGACCCGGTGGTGCACCTCCCGCAACAGGAGATCCCGTTCCTCCAACAGTCCGCGGATACGGTTCTCCGCATCCTTCTGCGCAGTGATATCGCGACCGGTAGATTGCAGCCCCTGGTACTCTCCGTTGGGGCCGATTATGGGAGCGCTATTCCACTGATAGACGCGCCATCCATCAACGGTATGAATACGATTTACCACGGACACGGGTCGGCGCGTTTCCCGCAAACTTTGGAGCGCCTCCTCCGTTGCGGCCCGATCTGCCGGGTCAACGAAGTCGAGGTAGTCGAGCGACATAGGTTCCGCCGGGGACAAACCCCATACCGCGTGCGCCCGCTCGTTGAGATACACCCAGTTGCCCTCCGCGTCGTGGCGCGTGATGATATCACCGGTCAGGTTTACCACCGACTGGTACAGGTCCCGCGCCTGTTTCACCGCCACCCGGTCCGCCGCGCGAGCAAAGGCCAGGTGAAGCACCTCGAGGACAATCGTCTCGCCACTGCTCTTGAGAACGTACCCGTAGTGAGGAATCGGCTGTATCTCCTCAATTGTTGTCGGATCGCTGTGACTGGTAAGAAACACAATGGGAATATCCCGGAAGGCGAGAATTCTCCGGGCTGCCTCAATGCCGGAGATCCCGTTTCCCAAGTTGATGTCCATGAGAACGAGATCGATCTGCTGCCCCGAAACGATCTCGAGAGCCGTCTCCCCGGTCGCCGCAGTGAACACGGTAAAACCCGCATGCTCCAGAAGCTGCCGCTCAGCCATCGCGATAAGCGCCTCATCCTCTACGAGAAGTATCGTCCTAGGCGAGCGATGTTCCGTCATCGAGATCTGCACGATACTACGTCAAATCAGTTACTTCAAGCTACGATCTGCTGCCTCCCTGTTCCGCGCATTCGTCATACGAGACGTCCTTTGACGAAGCACCTGGCCATGATTATATTACATAAAGCATATATAAAGAAGGAGCATAATGATGAAAAAGAACGTCGGGGGCTTTGATCGCGTTCTACGGATCGGTGCGGGAGTGTTGTTTCTCGTCTTTGGTATCGTTCAGGGCGGTGCCTGGTGGGCGTTAAGCGCGTTCGGGGCGGTTCTCCTCTTCACGGCGGGTACCAGCTTCTGCGGCCTCTATACGGTTCTCGGGATCAATACGCACAAGGATCGTGCCGGCTAATTTGCATAATTTGGCAAAGCCCCGTACATTTCAGTGGATAGAATGGGACTTGTGCGCAACCAAAGCTACCCTATCGAATTGTATCGCGACCTCATAGAGTGGTCGGGCTACTCGTATCTGGTTTTTGAGCGAGGCATATGCACCTATGCCTCGCCCTCGTATTGGTCCGTAGTTGGCTACCATGAAACCGAGGAGCTGGATACCGCGGCAACAGCTCTCAGAGAGCTCTTGCACCCGGAGGATCGTGATGCCGTGCTCCTCGCGTTTGCCGACGCCGTAGAGCGGCACGATCCCGAAATATCGATGACTTACCGCGGCCGCTGCAAGGACGGTGCGTACGTTCTCAGACACGATCTTGCGCGCCTGTTCTACGATCCCGAGGGCAATCATGTAAAAACGTATGTGGCGGTGCGGACGATTCCTGCCACCGACGCCGCCCGGCAGCAGGATCTCATTCGGGGACACGCGCGGCTGCTCGGGGAACTGCTGCACCGAACGAAGAATGATCTCGCCATGGTTCGTTCCATGCTGCATCTGCAAGCCGAGCGGGCCTCATCCCCTGAGGCAGGCGAGGCGTTACGCGCGGCGGAAGAGCGCATCGGAGCGGTCGGCCATATCTACGATCAGCTCCACGAGGCCGGCCGAATCCGAGATAACGATATCGCCGACATGCTCACGGCGTTTCTTGCAGATCTCGTGGCAAAGGCCGGCTTGCCCCATACCTCAGTACAGGTGGATATCCCACCGGGTGTGGTTGTATCAGCACGAATATCTACCTCAGTGGCAATTATCCTCAACGAGGTTGTAACTAATGTGGCCAAGTACGCCCACCCCGGTGCCAACGGTGCCACCGGCGCCCCGGCCACAAAACTTGCGATCGCGGCGGCGCTTGATCCCGGCAAACAGGCATTGTCCATTCAGGCGCGGGATGATGGCCCGGGATTCCCGCAGTCCGTCTTGGACGGATCCAGATGGGGGTTTGGTCTGGAAATGGTGTATGCTCTGGCATCACAACATGGTGGTACGGTACACTTTTCCTCGGATCATGGGGCGGTCGTGGAAATCATGATCCCGCTTGATCCGGTTTATTAAGATCCAGCGTATTAAGAACTGTTCCCGGGAGGACATGTACAGATGAGCATCAGATACACAGCAGCGGCTTGGCCCCGCATCGCGGCGATCTTTGGGATAGCCATCGTTATGGGAGCCCCGATATATGCATCCGGCGCGGGTGAGACAGAAGACGAGTCCGTGCGGATCGGCATTTCTCAGTTTGTATCTCATCCCGCCCTGGACGCGGTCCGTGAGGGGATTATCGATGAGCTCGCCGACCGGGGATGGGATGACATCGAGTACGATGTGCAGAACGCCAACGCCGACGTGAGTACCGCCCGACAGATCGCCACCAAATTCGAGACCGATCGCGTAGATCTGGCGGTCGGTATTGCCACACCCGTGGCGCAAGCGCTTCGCGCGACGATGGATTCCATTCCGGTGGTCTATACCGCCATCACCGACCCCGTTTCGGCCGGCCTGGTGGAGTCACTCACGGAGGGAGAGCCCGGTACCGCCGGAGTTTCCCATCGGACGCCGGTGCAGCAGCAAATCGAGTTCATGATGGACCTTCGAGAGATCAGCGCCCTCGGACACGTCTACTCCAGCGGTGAAACCAATGCCGTGTTTCTCGCCAACCAGACAGAGGCTGCCGCGGAGGCGCTCGGGATCGATTTTGTCAGCCAGACAATCACCAATCCCAGCGAGGTTCGTACCGCCACGCAGTCAATTATAGACCGCGTGGACGCCCTCTACGTGAGCACCGATAACCAGGTTGTCTCGGCTCTGAGCGCCCTGTCTGAAGTCGCCAGTTCCGCCGGGGTGCCGGTCCTCTCCGCTGATCCCGACAGCGCCATGGAGAATGATGTCTTCATTGCCTGGGGGTTTGATTGGTACTCGATCGGACGCACCACCGGAGAACTGGTTGATCGCATTCTTCGGGGAACCGATCCCGGAGCGATACCAACCGTTCTGGTAGAAGACACCGCCCAGATGTCGATGGTGCTTAACACCAGCGTGGCCGAACGGTTGGGAATAACCCTTCCCCGGGAAGTGCTCGATCAGGCGGATACGATCATCGGTGACTGAGATGCTATAGAGATCGAATGACTAAATACCTGCAACTTCAAAGAGTTTTTCTGACAGTGCTCGCAGTTGGGCTGTTGGCAAAATACACGTACGCCGCCCTGATGATA
This sequence comes from uncultured Spirochaeta sp., assembly GCA_964575075.1. Classification (GTDB taxonomy): domain Bacteria; phylum Spirochaetota; class Spirochaetia; order DSM-27196; family Alkalispirochaetaceae; genus Alkalispirochaeta. The sequence goes on from CAZNRF010000097.1 coordinate 6,798, forward strand.
TACAACGCGCCGGCATTGCCGGGATTGGCGGTCCGAAACGTGGTCTATCTCATCGTGATAGCTATTGTGGCCGCGCCGTTGGCCTCCAGCCGCCGGGGGCGATCAATTCTCCTGTTGGTCCTTGGGATATACACACTGTTCTTTTTGGCGAATCTCTACTATAACCGCTACTTCGGCAACTACCTGAGCTATAACGATGTGCTTATGGGCCAGGGGGTACGGCCGTTCCGGGTATTGACGCGTCACCTCTTCAGACCATGGGATATCGTCTTCATCCTGGATTCCATCGGATTGTGGTATCTCTGGTATCGGCTGCGAGACAATCTCGGCGACCAGTGGCCGTTTCGCCGTGCCTGGGCCGCGGTCCGGGCGCGCAGACAACTCCTGTTCGTCATTCCGCTCCTGCTGGCGGGTCAGATTGCGGTCTCCAACCGCCTGCTCGGAGGCCCGACACCGGGAGAACTGTTTGAAACATCAACCGCGGGATTTGCCGGCGTATACGGAATTGTGCCGTTGTACGCGTATGAGATCTATCAATACTACAGCCCCGCGCCGGCACCGGCACCGGAACCCACATCCCATCCTGCCGCGATGCAGCCGGAAGTCGTACTCACCGACGAAGGAACACTGGACAGCAATCCCAACATCATCATGATCCAGGTCGAGTCTCTTGACGCGCAGATAATCGACTTCGAATTCGACGGGCAGGAGGTGACTCCGTTCCTCAACGACCTGAAAGGCGACAGTCTCTACGGTTCGGACTTCTACGCGCAACACGTCAACGGGAGCTTCGATGCGGAGTTCGCCGCTCTTACGTCGCTGTATCCCCCAAATAAGAACTACGCCTTCAAAAACAATGATATGTCCGCGTTTGACTCGCTCGTTGGTGTCCTCAATGACAACGGGTACCAAACGATGGCGTTTCATGCGAATGATGCTGAGTTCTTCCATCGCCACAAGGCGTTTCCCGAACTTGGATTCGAACGGTTCTACAGCCGTGAGGACTTTGATGAGGAAGCTACGTCGTACGAGGTGGGGCGCACATCATTCGGCATAAATGATTATGACTTCTTCTCACAAGCGATAGAATATATTGAATCTGCCTCGGAGCCGTTCTTTGCGTTTCTTATCACGGTTACGAGTCACACCGTGTTCGATTTTTATCCTGAGTCTTTTGCCCAGGAGACGTTTCAGGACGCATCGCCCACCATACTGAGAGACTATCTCACCTCTGCGGCGTTCGTTGACTACTCTTTGGAAATGTTCTTTTCCGCTCTTGAGCATCGTGATCTGCACCGGAACACGCTGATCGTGTTATATGCAGACCATGATGCGGCTATTGAGACACCGTTGTACAACTCCCGGCGGAATTTTGTCCCGGAGAGACCACTTCGGGAACATCCGGAGCACGTTCCGTTGTTTATCAAACACGAGGATATAGCTCCCAGAACGATCTCCAAGACCGGAACCGCCGTGGACATCGCCCCTACGATCCTCGACCTCGTCGGGGCTGATCCGGTGCCGGAGGAGTTTGTAGGTTCGTCTCTCTTGCATCCTACAGAAGAGCCGGTCTTGTTTCTCCACGAGGTACCACAAGTACTCTACAAGGACCACCTGTTTGCGTTGGAGCTTGCCGGTGAGAACGGCGATTATGAGGTAGTTGAGGTGGGCCATCTGCCCGAACCGCGAGAAGAACATGTTGAGATGTCTCACGAACAAGAAGAGGAACTTCTGGCGATCATTCAGTTTACACGGGAGATCATTGCGAATCGCCGCCCGTGACGCTCGTCGCTCAGGAACACCTTGGGACCTCGTGTATGTTCCGTTTATGGTTGCGACACTTCTGATCGTGGCAACCGCACTGATGAGTGTTCGCTATTCGCGAAGCTTCCCCGAAGAGGGCCTGAGGATGTTGGAACGGCGTGGAATCCCCCATCGCGCGATTATCGCGCACCGCGGGGCATCAACGGTCGCTCCGGAATCCACCGAGCTTGCCTATGCGCGGGCCATAGCCATGGGCGCGGACTACTTGGAAGCCGACCTCCGCAGAACGATCGATGGTCGCATCGTTGTCCACCACGACTCAGATCTGCGGCGAAACTCCAACGTAGACGAGGTGTTTCCCGATCGTCGAGGGGAGTCGTTGGGAAGCTTCTCCCTGGCGGAACTACGGCAACTGGATATGGGGAGCTGGTTTAATCGCGATCACCCCCTGCGCAGTCGTGACCAGAATGAAAACCTGCCGATTCTTACACTGGAACGACTCATAGAAATGGTGGAGCGCTCCGGGACATCCGTCGGTCTCGTCCTGGAGTTTAAAGACCCGATTCTGTACCCGGGAATTGAAGAACAGGTGATGAAAATCCTTGCCGACCGCGGGTGGGTGGATGGTTCAGGGGAGCCGATCCGCCGCGGTTCGCTCATATTCTTTTCGTTCAATCTTGAGTCTCTCAAACGGCTGCGTACCGCCGCCCCGTCCGTACCCCGGGTATTCCTCATCTCAGGAGAGATGATCACCTGGATGCGATGGCGGCGCTGGCTCAGACGCATCCGCGGAGTTGCCGATGGGATCGGCGCGCGAGGAGTTATCGCGTGGCCATGGTACATCACGGGAGCTCACGACCGTGGATTGTTCGTGTTCCCCTACGTCGTGAATGAGGCGTGGCAGCTGCGACTGCTTACTGAGTATCGGGCCGATGGGTTCATCACGGACCGGCCCGCCTTTCTTCGAAGTTTCGTGGACAACGTCATCACCCCAGATGCGCCCTGATCACCCCAGAAGCTATCAAATTCGCTTTCGTCTTCGACGAGGGCAAGTCCCTTCTCGTCCGGCTCACGTGATCCGGTGTGGTTGGATCTCGGCGCCGCCAGGCGCCGGTGCGCTCCGTTCGTTCCCGGCGTCTCAGATGAGCCGGACCGGCGGGCTCCATCGATCCGGAAGAACGCCACCGTGTTCTGCAGTTGCTCAGCCTGTCCGCTCAGTTCCTCGGACATCGAGGCCATCTCCTCCGAGGCGGAGGCGTTGCGTTGCACCACTTGATCGAGCTGGATGAGCGCCTGATTGATCTGCTCCGCTCCGCTGTTCTGCTCCGAGCTCGCGGCACTGATCTCCTGAACCAACTCCGCCGTCTTGCGTATGTCCGGAATGATGCCGTTAATCATCTCTCCCGCACGCTCCGCTACGTCGACGCTATTCTTGGAAAGCTCCGCGATCTCCCCCGCGGCAACCTGGCTCCGCTCGGCAAGTTTGCGGACCTCGCTGGCGACAACGGCGAAGCCTTTTCCGTGTTCCCCGGCGCGGGCAGCCTCAATGGCGGCATTCAACGCAAGAAGATTCGTATTCCGCGCGATTTCATCAATGATCTGAATCTTCTCGGCGATTTCCCGCATCGCCGTTACGGTCTGATTCATCGCCTCGCCGCCTTCTTCCGCGCGCTGCGCCGCTTGCCGGGAGATCTTTTCCGTCTGCGACGCGTTGTCCGAGTTCTGGCTGATGTTGGAGCCCATCTGCTCCATGGACGATGACACCTCCTCCGCGCTGGCGGCCTGCTCGGTGGCGCCTTCCGACATCTGTTGGGCGGTGCTACTCATCTCCTCGCTGCCTGAGGCCACATTGTTGGATGCGCTCTGCACATCCCGAACGACGCCGATGAGCTGATCTCGCATCTGCTGCAGGGCGGTGGCCAGGTCGCCAATTTCATCCTTTTGGTCGACATCAAGGGCGGCAGTAAGGTTTCCGTTGGAAAGCTCCTGCGCGAAGGCAACCCCCTGAAACACCGGCTTGGTAATGCCCCGCGTGAGGATCAATCCCAGCGCCATCGCCAGAAGGACGCCAAGGATGATTCCGGTCACCGCGATAACCTGGACCCGTGCGCCATCAGTCACCGCCGCGGCGATGGCCGTTTCCGCTATTTCCTCGTTAATGTGGATGATCTCATCCAGTAACGCCAGCGCTTGCTGCTGCCGTTCCACCGC
>CAZNRF010000098.1:0-10741 GCA_964575075.1 uncultured Spirochaeta sp.
CACGACGGACTTCTCGACCTGATCGTGGGTACCTGGGAGGGACCGGCCCGCCTCGACGTGCGCCGCACCCCCGGCGACCCCCGCGCTCCCTGGAGCGACCGCGCCTCGGCACGGTTTCGGGAGGCGCAGCGCAACCGCACGGTCATTGCTGCCGATTTCGACAACGATGGCCGGATGGAAGTGTTTTTTAATAACATGGGAGAACCCAATCGGCTCTTTCGCCTGCGGGAGGATGGGGTGGAAGAGCTGGACCCTGGGGCGGCAGTGGAGCCGGATAGCCTGGGCACCGGCGCCGTCGTGGCGGACCTCAATGGGGACGGCGTTCTTGAGCTGCTTATCACCCATGGGGAACGGGAAGAACAACCGCTGAGCCTCTTCTCGTCCGCCGCAGGGAAGCGCGGAAACTACCTCCGGGTGGCGCCCCTCACCGAGTTTGGTGCGCCCGCGCGAGGCGCGATCGTCCACCTCTACAGCGGGCGGCACCATCAGGTCCGCGCCATCGACGGGGGGTCCGGCTATCTGTGCCAAATGGAGCCGGTGGCCCATTTCGGCCTGGGTGGTCGGCGTGAGATCGATGCCGTAGACATCATCTGGCCGGGGGGCCGACGCCGTCGCATTAATCAACCACAGATCAATCAGGAAATTGAGGCAACACCATGAAACAACAACCGTTGCGAGACACAGTAATCAAAGACCACTTTCAAACGATCGCCGGGGATGCCACGGACACCTTCCTGCTGGCAGACGGCACGGTACGGGCCGCGGTGGTTCACGGCACAGCCCTTGTCAACCGTATGCAGGTCAACCATCATCTCAGCGGCACCGGGTCACTGATCCTTGGCCAGGCCTATCTTCTGGCGCTCCTGGCAGCATCGACCCTGAAAGATGAAGACCGACTGTCCTTGGTGGTAGAGTGCACCGGCCCCGTGGGAGGCCTATCGGCGGAAGCCAATTCTCACGGTCAGGTTCGGGGCTATCTCCATAATTCGGAGGTGCGTCTTTCCGAGGCGGGCTCAGTGGAAGACATCTTCGGTACCGGCTCGCTCACGATGATTCGGGTGGGGCCTGATATGCAGCACCCCTTCCAAGGACAAACGGAGTGGCATTGGGGAGATTTAGCCCAAAACGTGGCGTGGTACTACGCTTCGAGTGAGCAAACCGCAACGTTGGTCGATGTGAATGTACATTTTGACGAGGACAAACGCATTCGTGGAGCCGCCGGAATTCTGGTACAGGCGCTTCCCGGAGCCTCTCCCGACGTTCTGCAGCAGATCGGGGATGCGTTAAAACCGGTCCGGCCGATGGGAGCAGCCTTCGCCGCAGGTACCACAGCGTCACAGCTGGTGCAGAATTACCTCGCCCCCTGGTCACCGGATCTCGTGGGGACCAAAGCGGCCGAGTTTTACTGCAGCTGCAGTCACGAGCGCTTCGGGCAGTTTCTGGCAGCCCTTCCGGACGACGAACAGCGGGACATTCTGGAAAACGGCCCGATTCCGGTAAAGACCACCTGCCACAACTGCAACTCCACCTACCGCTTCGAACGGGACGAGCTGGTACAGCTCTTCAGCGGCTCCTCTCCCGCGCAATCCTAGCCGCCCGGCGGCGAATATCCCGGGAGAGGTTCGATTCGACGAGTAGCTCCAGTGCCGCCTCCGTGGCGGCGGGATGGCGCCTGTCGGCGGAGGTTTGCTCCAACAGCTCGATGATCCCGGGGCCCAGAACGGCGCGGCCCCGATCATCAGCTTCCCGAAAGCGAGCGACGGCGTACTCGGTGACTCCCGCCTCATCCACCCCGTATGCGGCAAACGCGTACAGCGCCGCGGCCACCACCTCAAAGTCCGGATCATAGCGGACCACACCGATCAGGATACCCCGGCTGGTACGATCCATATACCGTCCAAGCTCCTCCACCGCCATGCGGCGGATCACCGGAAAATCCCGTCGCGCTGAGGAGGCCTGTAGCGGCTCACGCAGGAGGCTACCAAGAACCGCACGCGCCTCCCCCACCCGATCATAGAGTACCCCTCGGCGACGCTGGTCCACGATCTCGGCTATCAGCTCCCTTCGCTCCGACCGGGAGGTTCCCGCCAGAACCGCCTCCGCCCGGGCGGTCACCGCCCCGGACGAAACGGTGTTTATCTCACGCCGCGCCGGTGGCGGCGAGGCGGACCACTCCGGACCCACCGGCTGAATCTCCTCCAGGGCCGGGGCAACGGTCCACGCTTCAATTCTCCAGTCGGCGTAGGTTACGATCAGCTGATCCATCGCGGAGATCCACGTTGCCCGGACGGGTACGGCAGGAAGCGCCGCCCGGCTCATCACCGTTCCGGCGGCCGATACGAGGAGGATCTGCGCTTCAGAGACCACCAAAAACCCGCCCGACGGCACGCGCTCCACCAGGACGCTATCGATCTTCATTTCGCCAAGAACCGAGCTCCCACGCAGGGTTCCATCGGAGTTGACCAGTGCGATACCGCCTGCCGGGTCCGAGACCACGGCGTACCATGATTCATCCGGCTCCTGCGGCGGAGACGTTTGTACGAACCCGGAGCCGGGAACCTCTCCCGCAGAAAGAGCGGTTCGCCAGCGCACCCGCGCCTCATTGCGCTGATCATCGGCGATATCGATGAGCGTTACGTGGCCGGACCGATCCAGGACCACCAGGTTCAAAGCGGCGGTTTCTACCCCGTTCATTGCCACCACCGGCGCCACCAGGCGCAGCAATTCCACCCCGGTGCGCGTCGCCTCAATCGGGAAGAGGCGGCCGCCCGTGGGCGCCACGTAACCCGCTCCGCGTTACTCCTCCGCCGCGGTCGGCGTTGCCGGCAGACGTCGCTGCCACAAGATACCGCCGGAGGCTGAGGCGTGGGTTATACGTCCGGAGGCGGACACGCTATAGATCAATGATTCTCCGTCTATAACGGCGAAGCGGGCGTCTCGAGGAATAGCCGAACTGTGCCCAACCGGTTGGCCCACGGTCTGCACGCCACCTGCGGCGTGATCGATCCGCACGAACGATGCGGAGCCGGCACGGTTGGGAATGAGGAGCGCCTGGTGTGAGCCTTCGCGGAGAAGCCCCGCCGGCTCGCGCAATCCGGAACGGACAGCGGCCGTAACATCTCCCGCCGCGTTTCGTCGGCGAATCCACCGATCCTCTGTGGCGATAAGCATACCCGCCGCGGATTCATCAGCGGTGCCCGAGACTGCCTCCCACGGTTCCACGGTGACACGACCCGGGGTGACGTCGGACCAGAGCGGGGTCAGCACCCACTGTGCCGGGAGAGCCTGCACCGGGCCGCTCGCCATGATGATGACTATGACGACGATGGCGGCATAATAAATGATCCGGCGCCGAAACACCTGAGCGCGCCTCATAAGGATTGATCTTCACGGCGATCGAGAATGGCGAGAGCCTCGATGTGCGCCGTTTGAGGATAGAAGTCCACCAGCGTGAGTTCCCGCAGGGTGTATGCGGCGCGCAGGCGCCCCACATCCCGAGCCAAGGCGGCGGCGTCGCAGCTCACATAGATTACCCGCGCGGCCACTGGGGCTATCGCGGCCGGCGCTGCCCGCCTGGTCCCGGCACCGGTGAGCCACTGCGTCACCGCCTTGGATAGGCCGCCCCGAGGAGGATCTACCACGACGGTGGTGCGAGAATCGGTAACCTTCTTCAGGGGCAGTGCAGCAACCGCCCGTTCTGCGGTCGTTCCTACTACCTGCACCGTACCGGTATACCCTCTCACCGCCAGGTTATTCGGGATAAACCGCGCGTTCCGGCGATCCGGCTCCACGCAGATAATCCCCGGGGGCGTGGCATCCCGCGCAGGCGCTTCGGCGAGGGTCATCACCGTGAGGAGCCCCGCACCGGCATAGAGGTCCACCAGGGGCCCTCCGAGGTAGGCCTGCTGGAGACGGCGCGAGAGTTCCGGAAGGAGACCGCGATTGGATTGCGCGAATCCCGCCGGATCAAATCTGACCGACCCACCATTCACGGAGATCTCCGCCACCGGGTCTACACCGCCCACCGCCACGCCGTGATCGCGCTCCACCAAAACGGTACGTGATCTGAGCGGGGTGACGGCCTCGGAGTGGGACACCTTATCTCCGGAGGAGTGCCCGCTCATCCTCAAAAGCTGATCATTTATAAGCGGAGTAGCCACCGGACAGTGTGAAACGGGAATCGTCTCATTTGATAACCGGCGTCGAAATCCCGCGGTGCCCGCCTCGGTGGGATGCACCTGAACACGGCTGCGATAGCCATACTCGGCTCCCGAGATCACCGCGATACTGTCGGTGGGAATCTCAACGGATCCGAGGCGCCGCAGGTTCTCCGCCAGTATCTCCTGTTTCCACCGGATCTGCTCGCTATACTCCAGATACTGCCAGTCGCACCCACCACACGCCCCGAAAAGCGGACACTCCGGCTTCCGACGATACGGCGAGGGTTCCAAGATCTCAAGAAGTTCCGCTTGGGGTGCGCCGCGAACACGGGAGACGGGACCGATGCGTACCCGCTCGCCAGGCAACGCCCCGTCTACAAAGACCACTCCCGAACTCGTACGTACCAGGGCGGCACCCCCCTGTACCAGGCGCTCCGGTACCACCACCGAGGTAGTGGTCTCAGAGAGATCGGTGTTTTTTTCACGGTTGTGCTGCATAAAAGGGGGATCGGTCACTGTTAATTTCTGCTCGTTCGCGCTATACTGGCGCTCCGTAACGCACGATCAGAGGAAATAGTACATGAAGCCCATTAAGCTCGCAAGTCTGCCCACGATTAAGCGCCTCCCCTCGTATTTGCATGTCGTAGAAGCTGCCGCTCGAGAGGGACGGTCCTTTATATCGGGCACCGTTATCGCGGAAGAACTGGAACTGGAAGCGATTCAGGTGCGAAAAGATCTGGCGGTCACCGGGATCATCGGTAAACCGCGAATCGGGTTTCCGGTGAACGAACTTATCGAGGCAATTAACCGTTTTCTCGACTGGAATCAGGTGCACAACGCGGTCCTGGTGGGTTCCGGTCATCTGGGATCGGCCCTCATGGGGTATGCGGAGTTTCCGCGGCATGGCATGCACATCGTCGCTGCCTTTGATCCGGATCCGGCAAAGATCGGTCAGGTCATTAATGGGGTTCCTATTTACAGCCTTGATGAGCTCACCGACCAGATCCGGCATCACCAGGTGGATATGGCGATCCTTACGGTACCCTCTCCCCACGCCCAGGCGGTAGCGGACTTACTCGTACAGTGTGGAATCAAAGCGATTTGGAACTTCACTAACGTAAAAATCAAGGTCCCCGACGACGTGGTTGTGCAGAAAGAGGATCTCTCCTCAGGGTACGCGGTGCTATCGGTGAAGATGCGTATGCAGCAGGGCGCGCCCACCCCTACATGAGCACCCTGGAAGAACAACAAACCTACTTCGCCAATCGGCTGAAGAAACGGTTCAAGCACCTGTGGAAATATGCCAAACGGGTCGGAACCAATGCGTTTCGCGTGTATCACAAAGATATTCCCGAGCTTCCCTTCGCGGTTGACTGGTACAACAACCACCTCCACGTGGCGGAATACGCCCGTCCTCACGACCGCACTCCGGATGAACACGAACAGTGGCTCAAGGCGATGCTCGATACCGCCGCAAAGGCGCTCACCGTTCCTCGAGAACGGGTCTTCTTTAAGCGACGGGAGCGGCAGAAGGGAGCGGACCAGTACCAGCCGGTGGACCGGCGAAACTATACCCTGGAGATTGAGGAGCAGGGACTTCTCTTCAAGGTGAACCTCTCGGACTATGTGGACACCGGGCTGTTCCTCGATCATCGCGCGCTGCGGCTGTACGTAGCCAAGCGTAGCGAGGGCACGAAATTCCTGAACCTTTTCGGCTATACCGGCAGTTTCACGGTCTACGCCGCCGCCGGAGGCGCCCGCTCCACCCTCACCCTGGATCTGTCTAATACCTATCTGGATTGGGCCCGAGAGAACATGAAGCTGAACGCGCTATTTGCCCCGAATCACGAATTTCGTCGGTGTGACGTGCTTCAGGAGTTGGACACACTTACTCGGGAAGGCCGCCGATTCGACGTGATCGTCCTGGACCCACCAAGTTTTTCAAACTCCAAGAACATGCAAACCACCCTCGATGTGCAGCGCGACCACCTCGCGATGCTCACCCAGTGTCTCGATCTGCTCGAACCGGGAGGAGAGTTAATCTTCTCCACCAACAAGCGGAAGTTCCAGTTTGCGCGTCAGGAGCTGCTGGATCGCGCTGCCAATAAAGTCTCCGACATCCGCAAAATTACCAAACTCACGATGCCCGAGGATTTCGAGGGGACCAAGATTCACCAGGTGTGGAGTATCGGCCGCGCGCGGTGAATTGAACCAGGAGGAACCGATATGAACCGGATAGTAGACAAGCAACAGTTGTCGGAGGACGTTTTCCGCATAACCTTTGAAGCTCCCTACATCGCCGAAGCGCGTAAGGCGGGACAATTCATCATTCTTCAGCTCGATGAGAACTTCGGCGAGCGAATCCCGTTAACGATCGCCGACGCCGATCCCGAAGCGGGCACGGTTACCATCATCTTTCAGGCGGTGGGAAAGACAACGATCAAGCTCTCCGGGTACGAGGTGGGACGATCGATCACCAACGTCCTCGGCCCCCTGGGTACTCCCACTCATATCGAGAAGTTCGGCACGGTCGTATGCGTCGGCGGCGGTATCGGCGTTGCCCCGATGCATCCCATCGTCCAGGCGGCAAAGCGCGCCGGAAATCGGGTAATCACGATTATGGGCGCCCGTACCAAGGATCTTCTGATTCTCGAAGAGGAAATGAAACACTGGAGCGACGAGACGATCATCTGCACCGATGACGGCAGCTACGGTCGCCAGGATCTCGTTACGGTACCGCTGAAAGAGCTCTGTGAGGCGGGGGTACCGGACATCGTCTTCGCCATCGGCCCGCCGATTATGATGAAGTTCGTTGCCGAAACCACTCGACCCTTCGGCGTGAAAACGATGGTAAGCCTCAACACGATTATGGTAGACGGCACCGGCATGTGCGGAGGCTGCCGCGTCACCGTCGGGGACGAAACCAAGTTTGTCTGCGTCGATGGTCCCGAGTTTGACGGCCACCTGGTGGATTTTGATAACATGATGGCCCGGCAGAAGGCGTACAAAAAGCAGGAATCGATCGCCCTCGACAGTTGTCGCGTCGGCGGTATCGAAGCGACCGCGGAACCGCAGTCCGCGCGGAAGGAACAATAATGACTGAACAGCACCGCACCCCGGAAGAGTTGGCGGCGGAGGCGCGCCGCCTGTGGGAACAATGGGGACCCCGCGCCGCGGCGGGAGAGATCAAGAACAAGGACCGCCGCACCATACCGCAACAGCCGATGCCTGCCCAGGACCCCACCGTCCGCTGCACCAACCAGCACGAGGTGGCCCTGGGATATACCGAGGAACAGGCCCGGGTAGAGGCATTGCGCTGTCTCAACTGCCCCACCGCCCCCTGTATCAACGGCTGCCCCGTATCGATCAACATTCCGAAGTTTGTGCTCCAGGCGGCGGCTGGTGATTTTCAGGACTCCATCAACACCATCAAGGAGTCCAGTTTGCTCCCGGCCATTTGCGGCCGCGTCTGTCCGCAGGAAGCGCAATGCATGCTGGAGTGCACCGTGGGCAAAGCCGCTCGTGATCCGATGCAGTCGGTGGCAATCGGCCGGATCGAGCGCTTTGTAGCGGACCGCGAGCGGGAAGCCGGGGCCGTGCAGTCTCCACAGATCGCGCCGGATACCGGTTTCAAGGTGGGCGTGATCGGCTCCGGCCCGGCGGGTCTCACGGCTGCGGCGGATCTGCGCAAAGCGGGACACCAGGTAGAGATATTCGAGGCGTTTCACAAACCCGGGGGAGTTATGATCTACGGCATTCCCGAGTTCCGCCTCCCAAAAGAGATCGTCCAGGAAGAGATCGCCGGGCTCGAGGCGATGGGAGTGCAGTTTCACTTTAACTTCCTCATCGGACGCACTCGCACGATAGAGGATCTGATCGCGAAAGATGGATTTGACGCGCTGTTCATCGGGAGCGGTGCCGGACTGCCCAAATTTATGAACATTCCCGGCGAAAACCTGGTGGGTGTGTTCAGCGCCAACGAGTACCTGACCCGATCGAACCTCATGAAAGCGTACGACCAGGAGCGGGTGGACACCCCGATTTACGAATCCAAGGAAGTGGCTGTCCTCGGTGGCGGTAACGTCGCCATGGACGCGGCACGCATGGCGCTGCGCATCGGCGCTGAAAAGGTACACGTGATCTATCGCCGCACCCGCGCCGAGATGCCCGCCCGCGTAGAGGAGGTGGACCACGCCGACGAGGAAGGCATCGAGTTTCACTTCCTCAGTAATCCCGTTGAAATTCTCGGAGATGACGATGGTCGCGTGCGTGCCCTTCGCTGCCAGCGCTACGAGCTGGGTGAACCGGATGATTCCGGCCGGCGCCGCCCATTACCGATCGAGGATGATTACTTCGAGATGGACGTGGATACGGTGATTCCCGCCCTGGGCAACGTCTCCAACCCGCTCCTCCGGCAGACCACCAACGACCTCGACACAAACAAATGGGGCAACATCACGGTGGACGAGCATAACCGCACCAGCATTCCTCGGGTATATGCCGGCGGAGACATCGTCCTGGGAGCGGCCACCGTGATCCTCGCCATGGGCGAAGGACGTCGCGCGGCCGCAACAATCACGGAAGATCTCAGCGCCCGTCGCTGGGACTGAGTAGCTCACTTCACAGGACTCGACCAAGCCATACACATATATTTGACAATTTTCGTCAGCTATTGTACTGTACGGTACAGTTTTAAGGAGGTGCATGATGCGCAAAGAGAAGATGCTGTACGTTATGGGATTCACATTCGCGCTCACGTTTCTGATGGGGGTGGTCCTGTCGTTTGCGCACACCTCAACGGTGGAGATTGTTCGCAACAACGAATTGGAGCGGCGACAGTCGACGGTGCTTGCGGCGCTGGGGATTCAGACTGAGTCCCAGGATGAGGTGTTTCGGGCCTATTCTGCGTTGGAACACGCAGAGCTTCCCTCGGAGCTTACCGAAGACAGACCGGTGTACGTCTATCGCGCTGGTGACGGTACGCGGTTTGCGCGGCAGTTTACCGGTCCCGGCGTGTGGGGAGACATCACCGCCGTGGTGAGCGTAGACGCCGATAGGAGCCGCGTCATCGGCGTGGAAATCCTCGATCACAATGAGACTCCCGGCCTGGGCGGCCGCGTTACGAGCCGGGCGTTTCTTGACCAGCTCAGCGGCGAGAAGATCGGACCCGAAGGGATCTACGTAGCGATCCGTGGTCCCGGAGATGACATATCCGACAACAGCCAGATTGACGGCATCACCGGCGCCTCCGGAACCACCCGCGCGTTTGATCGGATGCTCAACCGGGAGCTCCAGGAGCTACGCGATATACTTACCGATTATGAAGCGTAGTGGCGCGCCGTCGTCCAAGCGTGATCGAATTCTTAGCACCGCTGAGCGGGAGTTTCTTGAACACGGATTCGACGGCACCTCGATTGACACGATCGTAGAGCATACCGGTGGCTCGAAAAGCACCGTCTACGCCCATTTTCGCGACAAGTCCATTCTCTTCGCCGAGGCGCTGGCGCAGATTCGGCACGATATTGATTTTTCTCTCTCCCGATTTCGCGCGTCAGCACCCGGCCACACCGCAGAGGCGCTGCTACTCCTCATCGTAGAGCTTCTCTCGGTGCAGTTCCATGAACGGGCGCTGCATCTGTATCGGGTTGTCGTATCTGAATCGAAACGCTTTCCCGAGGTCGCCCGGCAGTACTTTGAGGAGGGACCAGCAGAGCTGGTAGCCCAGGCGGAGTCGTTTCTCCACGAGTGCCGGCAGGCGGGAGCCCGATACCGCGGCTCCCCCGCAGAAGCCGCAGAACTCCTGGTCTCTCTCTCCCGAGGAACTCCGCAGATGAGAATCCTCCTCGGCATGGAGCCGCCTCCTCCACCTGAGACAACGGTGGCGCAGGCTGAGGCGATTCTCGCCAGGTTCGGAGAACTGGTGAACTGGAACGACCCGCCGCTGCTCGAGTCCTCGGATAATCAGGCATAAAACCATCCTGCAGGTTCGTCGGAATACTCTGGTACAAACTGAACAGGCGCGATACCCTACCGCCATCGTGGAAGATCGCGAGACACTCGTTGTCATAAATCCAGTTGCCGGCAGCGTCTCGGATGTACGACGGTACCGTGCGGTCATCGCATCGCGGTTCGATTCCGCGGGGTGGAACTGCACGTTCCATGAGACCAAACCGGGAGAAGATCTCCCCGCCATCGTACGCGAAGCCTGTCATCGGGGCGTTCACCGGGTTATCGCGGTGGGGGGCGACGGCACGATCGGATCGATCGTCAACGGCGTGATCGGCACCGATGTGCCGATCGGAATCCTTCCATTAGGGACCGGTAATCTCCTCGCCTTGGGACTCGGTCTTCCGCGTCGGTTGGAAGAGGCGATAGAACTTCTGGTGAGATCCCCGCGAACGAGGGGTCTCGACACGATGTATATGGCCGGCCACCACTACGTACTGAACGTGGGAACCGGCATTAGCTCAGCCTCGATTCGCGATACCCGAACCGCTGACAAGCGCAGATTCGGCATCCTGGCGTACGCGCGGCGCATCGTGGGCCATGTGTTTCGCTTCCGCGCGTACCGATTCGATCTG
>CAZNRF010000099.1:0-10364 GCA_964575075.1 uncultured Spirochaeta sp.
CGTCTCCGCGAAGGCCCCGACCTTCGTGCGGGCGCCGAGCACCGTGCCGGGTCGCGCGTGCGTGAAGGGCCCGCCGCGGGCGGCCGCACCGGTCCAACCCCGGGGGGGGTGTTCTCCGGCTCACTCAACTACGCAGATGCTGAGTACGGAGCGCTCAATCTCGGCCGCCGGGGAAGTCTCAATGCGAGTTTCGCCAAGGACCTGTACTCGTCGCTGCTCTTTGGCGTGGGGCTTCGGGGACACTTCGGCTCCACCAACGCCGGTACGGCCCTCGCCGCCGGAGCCGATCTGGGCATCATTCATCTTCTCGGGGAGCGTGGTCCACTTTCGGATGTTCGGTGGGGACTTGCCCTCACCCAGTTGGGGAACGGATTATCCTCCGATTCGGATACCACCGGGAGCCCCGCACCGTTCACGCCGGCCGCGGATATTCAGGCTACCGTTATCGAGAACGAGACGGTTGACTGGACGGTCCACACCGGTTTTACCGCGCCATCATTTCAGAACGTTCGCTTTCGCGCCGGAAGCACTACCACTTTCTTTGATCGAGTCAGTGTGAACCTCGGCTGGGATATCGATCTGAACGAACAGACTGACTCGAGCCGTCCGGCGGGGTCGGTACTGCCCTCGGTGGGGCTTTCACTGCGTTTTCAACCCGCCTTTGGAAGCGGTGCCGACCGCAACGAGATGGCGGTCCACAGCGGATACGCCCCCCTGTATGACAACGTCTGGGCCGCCGGGGCGGGAATCAATCTGGCGGTCGGCGTGGTTGATCAAACGCCACCGGTGATCTCGGTGGAGTATCCGGAGCCGATGTACATCTCACCCAACAACGATGGAATCTCCGACGAGCTTCTGCTGCCGGTTGAGATCGACGATGAGCGCTACGTCACCAGTTGGTCCCTGGAAATTCACAACGACCAGGGAGATGTAGTGCGCCGCATCGAGAACTCCGAGCAACGCCCCGAAAACGAAGGGTTCCGGAACGTCCTCGATCGACTGCTCTACGTGAAGCGAGGCGTCGATATACCCGATGAGATTCGCTGGGACGGCCGCACCGACGAAGGCACGATCGCGGAGGACGGGGAATACACGTTTTTCGTTTCCGCTACCGACGACAACGAGAACCTTCGCGAGGACGGCCCCTACTCAATCGTTGTGGATTCTACCGCGCCGGAGGTTACCATATCGGAGCCGGCGGGCCCGGACGATCTGATCTTCTCCCCGAACGATGATGACATCAAAGATGAACTGGAACTCTCGGTGGATACCAGCGAGGAAGATCGGTGGGTGATTCAGATTCTGGATGTGGACGATGAGGTCGTTCTCGAGGAGACCCGGGAAGATACGGCGCTGGATCAATTTACCTGGGACGGCCGCAACAACGAGGGAACCCTCGTCCCGGACGGCGTCTACGCGCTACGAATTTCCGCGGAAGATCGCGCCGGGAACTCCGGGAGGGATCGGCTGACGAGTATTATCGTCGACACCGAACCCACCCCCATCGCGCTCACGGTAGACATCGGACATTTCTCTCCGAATGGTGACGGTCGTCGCGACGAGATTCGGGTCACCCCGGATATTCCGGTAACCGAGGGAATCCGCTCCCATACATTCCGCATCTACGATGCCTCTGGAACGGTGGTCCGGGCGGATACCGGTGGAGAGACCGTCGCAGACGAGTGGACCTTCGACGGCCGCGATGACGCTGGCACGATCCTGCCGGAAGGGACGTATCGGGGAGAACTGGAACTCTCCTACCGGAACGGCAATCGGCCCACCGCAGAGACTCCGGAACTCACCCTCGATCTCACCCCCCCGCGGATCGCGGTAAGCTCCAGTTCTCCCGTCTTTTCCCCCAATGGCGACGGCCGACTGGATTCCGTACGGTTTTTGCATGAAACGGAACGCGCGGATTCCTGGGAAGCGCGCATCGTCGATACCGAGGGAGACGCGGTCCGGGTCTACCGCTGGCAGGAGCGCCCCGACGCTGTCGTAGAGTGGGACGGCCGGACAGCCGAGGGCTCCCGCGTCCCTGATGGGGAGTACCGCTACGAGCTCATGGGGGAGGACCGCGCCGGAAATCGCCGCCGGAGTCTGCCGTTGGTCATTACCCTCGACACGCGGGAGACCCCGATATTCGTATCTACATCGCGGAGCGCCTTTTCGCCCAACGGAAACGGCGTTGCCGACACGATCGGCCTCATTCCTGATCTTTCTGATCCCCGAGGTGTACGGCGCTTCCGACTGGAACTGCTGGATGAGTCGGGAGAATTGGTGGCGGAAATATCCGATAGCGGCGTGCCGGAGACCGAGTACCGCTGGGACGGCCGTGGCCGGCAGGGCTCGGTGGTACCCGACGGACAGTACTCCGTGCGGCTCACGGTTGAGTATCGCCACGGGAATCGCCCACGGGCGCTCAGCGTACCGTTCGAGGTGGATACCGAACCGCCTCGGGCGACGGTGGTCGCCGAGGACTCGATTTTTTCCCCCGACGGCGACGGAGACAAAGACTCCATCGCGATCGATCAGCGCTCGAGCGCCGAAGCGCGCTGGCTGGGCCAGATCGTCTCACAGGCCGACGGCGCGATCGTTCGCAGCTGGGAGTTCTCCGGAGAACTGCAGCCTATAACGTGGGACGGAACCGATGACGACGGAGCCGTGGCGCCCGACGGCGAGTATCGCTATCGGATCAGTGGAGAAGATGCCGCGGGAAACCAGGTCTCCACGGCCACGGAGCGTTTTGAGGTTGATACCCGAGAGGTCGATGCCGCGATTCGCCTGGACAGTGCCGCCTTCAGCCCCAACGGAGACGGCACCCAGGATACGGTTTCCATTCTGCCCTCGATCAGCATCGATACACCGGTTGAAACATGGACCGTGTCCATGCGGCGCACCGACGATGATTCGCTCGCCTGGGAAGAGACAAGAACCGGGGAAATAACATCCCTCGAGTGGGACGGCCGGCAGAGCGATGGAGCGTCGGCCCCGGACGGCGAATACCGGGCTACCCTCGAGGTGGCCTTCGCCCGAGGTGATGACACCACCGTCTCGAGCGCGCGGCCGGTTGTCCTGGATACCGTCGCGCCAACGGCGGAGGTGACACTCTCATCGCCGGTGATTTCTCCGAACGGCGACGGAAACCTGGACGAGCTGATCATTACCCAGACAACCAGTGAAGAAGATCGGTGGCACGCCCAGATTCTCGACGGGGACGGAACCGAAGTGGGACGATGGGAATGGAGCGGCCGAGCGCCGGAGACGGTCGCGTTCGCGGGTCTGAATACCAATCGCAACCGCGTTCCCGACGGCCAATATAGCTACCGGTTGAGCGCCACCGACGCCGCCGGGAACCGCACCACCGAGGGACCGCTGGAGTTCGAGATCTATACCGCGGAGACGCCCCTGGAGCTCTACGCCGAGCGCCGGGCGTTCAGTCCCAACTCGGATGGAACCCTCGATACCGTTTCGTTCTCCGTAACAACCGGCGACGCCCGCGGGCTCGAGGAGTATCGGTTTGTGCTGATCAACTCCGAGGGAGAGACCGTAACGGAGGAAACCGGATCAGACCTTCCCGATGAATTTGTCTGGGACGGAACGGACTCCTCCGGCGAGCGCGCCCCGGAGGATACCTATACGGCGGAGCTTTCCCTTGAATACCGCCATGGTAATCAGCCCCGGGCCCGTACGCGGGACGTACGTCTTGATGTCACGCCTCCGGAGATCGACCTCTCCCTGTCCCACGAGATATTCTCGCCTGACGGAGACGGCCGCCGCGACGAGGTGCGGATAACGCAGACCTCGGGCCCGGCTGAGCGGTGGCAAGCAGAGATCACCGATTCCGAGGGACGCGGGGTTCGCAACTTCAGCTGGAACGAGTCCGTGGAGTCCGTCACGTGGGATGGCAGAGACGCGGCGGGAAACACCGTCGCCGACGGAAGCTACACCTACCGGATTTCCGGCGCCGATGAGGCCGGCAACACTGCCACAGCCTCAATTCCATCAATTACCGTGGATACCCGGCCCACGCGGGTGTTTGTGACGCTCAATCGCCGCGCGATCTCGCCCAATGGCGACGGAGTTGCCGATGATCTGGCGATTCGTACCATTACGCGCCGAACCGACGGCGCGGAGCGGCGGGAAATCGCCGTAGTTGATATATCCGGGGCGCCGATTCGAACCTTTGAGTCCGAGACGGTATCGGCCCAGGAAACGGTTTCCTGGGAGGGAAATAGCGCCGACGGCACCGCCCCGGACGGCGACTACCGTATTCGCTATCGCGTGTTCTATACCAATGGGGCGATCGGCGAAGCCACATCTCCCACCTTCCGGGTAGATACTCGAGGACCGGAACTATCGGCACGCCTGGACGGTCTCCCCTTCTCGCCGGATAACGACGGCCTGAACGATGAGCTGCGAATATCACTTTCCGCTGAGGACGCCGGCGATATCGATGAGTGGGAGTTCGTAATTCTCGATCGAAACGATCGTCCCTTTCAGCGCTTTGACGGCTCCGGCCAGCCGCGGCGGGAGCTGATCTGGGACGGACGCAGCAGTGACGGTGAACTGGTCATCAGCGCCGAGGACTACCCCTACCGCTTTACCGCGGTTGACGAAACCGGCAACGAGAGTACCGTGACTGGAGAGATTCCGATCGACATTCTCGTAGTCCGGGACGGGGATCTCCTGAAAGTGCAGATCTCCAACATAAATTTTGCCCCAAACAGTCCTAACCTGGAGTTGGACCAGTCTACTGAGGACGGCCGTAAGAACATCTCCGTACTGGATCGGTTGGTGGAGGTGTTTGATAAGTATCGATCTTATGAAATCCGGGTGGAGGGCCATGCGGTGAACATCAGCGGCACCGAACGGGAGGAGCAGGAAGAGCTGCTTCCACTTTCCCGCTCCCGGGCGGAAACGGTCCGGAACGCACTCATAGAGCGCGGAATGGACCCCGACCGGATTACTATTGTGGGCCGCGGCGGGAGCGATCCGGTCGTTCCTCACACTGATCTGGACAACCGTTGGAAAAATCGGCGGGTGGAGTTCATTCTCATCAGATAGTGTGCTATAGTCGCGCCATATGGCGTATCTATTCGGGGCTTCCCACTCACTGCCGCTATCGGTAGTGTATCGCAGGTTGCTGGCGTCAGCGGTTGCAATTCTGGCGCTGGCAGTTCCTTCGGCGGCTTCCGCCGAGGTGGTTGTCGACGGCACGGTAAACCGGATTACCCTGGAGGGCCTGCGAAAAACGCGGGAAGCGGTGGTATACGATCTTCTCGAGGTCACACCGGGGGATCCGGTCACCCCGGATCTCCTGCAGTCGATCGAAGAGACTCTCATCGATTCGGATCTTTTTGCCACCGTGGAGGTTACGGCTCGTCCGATTACCACCGCCGGGACTACAGATACCGCCATCGAGGAAGACCCCCGTGAGATTGTCATTCTCCTCGATGAGAAGTGGACGCTGGTACCAATTCCGTTCTTTACCACCGATGGTGATTCCTACCAGGGCGGTTTGATCGTGATCGAGACCAATCTGCTGGGATTCAACAAACAGCTTATCTCAGCGGGATTCCTTGGAACCGAGGGAGTCCGAGGGTTCGTTGCATATGGGGATCCCTCGGTGCTTGGGTCACAGTGGACCACCGGTCTCAGTGCCGGACTGGGCCGCAACGAGGAGGAACGAGAACTCCCTGACGGCACGGTGCTGAGATCATTCGAGTACGACCAGCAACGACTGAGCGCAACGGTGGGATACAATTTCACCCGGAGGTTTTCCGTCTCCGGCGGCATTGGATATGAGCGGTGGGAGCTTATCTCCGGAGATGATCTCGAAGACGGTCAACTCTGGGAGCCGGCAGTTACCACCCGGTATAATGCGACCCGGCCGGTAGATGTCCTGCGCGTGGGCCCCACGGCTCAACTTGGCGCGCGCACGGTTACCTATCAGTCGGGGTGGGAGGTGTCGGCAGACGCGGAATGGGCGGTGCCGGTGGCAACCACGCACCGGGTTCGCCTCACCGCCTCCGGGGGCATCGGGGATATGCCCACCGTCGCCGAGGCGGTGCTTAGCGGAGATGGCTACCGGACGCTGCCGTTTCAGTCGGTTGCCGCCGATCGCTGGGGCAGTGTCTCCACCACGTATGATCTTCCCGTTCTCAGCGCCGGATGGGGGGCTTTGGTCCTTTCGCATTTCTGGGAGCTGGGAAACTATACCAATGATGATGTGGACCCTCGCTCATTCTATGGCCCCGGTGGAGGTTTTCGGGTGTACATCAGGCAGGTCGCGATCCCCGCATTGGGGTTGGATGTGGCGTACAACATACCGGACCGGGGAATCGCGTTTAGCTTCTCCCTCGGTGCCCAAATGTGATGCCGGGGCTAGTGAGGTACCGTTGAGACAAGGAGACTATCCGGTGATTTTGATCGAGGGACAGATTGGTGTCGGGAAGACAACCATTGGAGAGATTATCCAGCAACGTGCAGGGGTGCCCCTGTACCGGGAGCTCAGCAACCCCGACACGCTGGCGTTGCTGGACCGCTTTTACGCTGATAAACGTCGTTGGGCGTTTACACTGCAGATTCACTTTCTCAACGAACGGTTCCGTATGATCAAGCAGATCTTCCGCGACGGGGGCGGAATCCTGGATCGGTCAATCTTTGGCGACCGAATCTTCGCTGAAATGCTGAATGCCGATGGTGATATGAGTGACGAGGAGTTCCGGACGTACAGCACCCTTCTGGACAACATGCTGGAGCACACGCAACGACCACACCTCCTGATCTATCTGGATTGTGGCGTAGACACCGCGCTGGAACGGATCAAGAAGCGCAACCGCGGCCTGGAATCAGGAATTCCGCGGGATTACCTGATCGGACTGAATGAGCGCTATCTCTCATGGTACGACTCCTACGATCTGTCACCCAAGATCTTCGTCAACACCGAAGAGTTTCACGTAGACAACCCGGACCAAATGGAACCGGTAATCCACCGAATTCTTGATGCGATCGGGACTGACTATGGAACCGGGAGTCCCGAAACGGAATCATTGACAGATCAAGCGCAGTAACCATACCTTTAGAGAGCTGGTTTCGAGAGAGCGCGGGGGTGCCTTCTGTCCCTCGCCGCCGAAGGTGCAAGGGCGCGACCTGGCCAGGCGATGTCCCGAAACTCTCAGGCAAACGGATCGAAACTGGGCGTGCAAACTCTGGAGAGACGCGATCCGCCACCCGGCACGGCGGGGCTCGCGCACCGACGGGGAACGCTTCTGAGCAACAGCGCCTACGCAGCGGCTCAGAGGTTAATCTCTCAGGTTACCGGACAGGGTACTCAGGCCATGAGGAGCCGATATGCACGCCAAGAAAACGAGTCTCTATCAGTGGCACGCGGCCCACGGTGCCCGATTTACCGAGTTTGCCGGATGGGACATGCCGGTACAGTATCCAACCGGCACGGTAGCCGAACACCACGCAACCCGCAATTCCGTCGGCCTCTTTGATATCTCTCACATGGGCCAGGTGCGCGTAACCGGCCCGGAATCGGCCCCGTGGATAGCCTCCATGGTCACCGCAGATATAACGACCCTTGCACAGGGAAGTTCCTCATACGCCTTGCTGTGCAAAGACGATGGCGGAGTCATCGACGATCTGTTTATCTACCGGACCGGTGCTGAGGAGTTTCTGATCGTGGTGAATGCCGCCCGCCGTACCGAGGATGTGGCCTGGCTCACGGCCCATCTCCCCGCAACCGGCGTGACCCTCACCGATGAAAGCGAAGAAACCGCGATGCTCGCCGTCCAGGGTCCACGCGCGGCGGGGCTGGCCGCCGCGGCTCTTGCGGCAGAGGTGGCTGACCTCCCCCGCTTTGGCATTACCGCCGTAGCGTATACCGGCGACCGTCAACCGGTGACCGTTGAGGTTGCGCGTACCGGGTATACCGGCGAAGACGGGGTGGAGATCTTTCTGCCACAGACCACGGCGGAGGCGTTGTGGACCGACCTGTTTGCCACCGCCCAGGGGAACCGTATTCATGCCGTTCCCGCCGGACTCGGCGCCCGGGACAGCCTCCGGCTGGAGGCGGGGTTCGCCCTGTACGGCCATGAACTGACCGAAGACCTCACCCCGGTGGAAGCGCGGCTCCTCTGGGCGTGCAATCTGGACCACGAATTCATCGGCCGCGATGCGATACTCTCCCGAAAGGCTGAAAAGCCCGCTCGAAATCTGCGCCGTCTGGTCATGCTCGAATCCGGGGTCCCCCGGGAAGGCTATCCGGTATTCGACGGGCACGGCACGGAGGTGGGGATAGTAGTGTCCGGCGGCCGCGCTCCGTCGCTGGATGCCTTTATCGCCAACGCGTATGTAGACCGAACCGTGCCGGCCGACGAGGTGCTTCAAATCGGCATCCGATCGCGGAAATCGGCGGCGCGACAGAACAAGGGGCCCGTCTATAAGCCCTCATATAGTCGGGTAGAGGCGGCTCCCGAAATCTTTGATCGCTCTACCGAGTACGCCTCCCGTCATCTCGGACCGCGATCGTCTGATCTGCAGGAAATGCTCACGACGATCGGAGCATCGTCCATGGATGAGCTGATAGAAGCCACCATTCCCGCCGGTCTCAACCGGTCCACACCGCTCTCGATTCCCCGAGCGCTTACGGAAGACCAGCTTCTCGCGCGCTTGCGGTCGATCGCGGGGCACAATACCCCCATGCGAAGCCTCATCGGACTCGGGTACGCCGATACGATCACGCCTCCGATTATCCAGCGAGATATCCTCGAGAATCCGGGCTGGTATACCCAGTACACGCCCTACCAGGCAGAGATTTCCCAGGGACGGCTCGAAGCGCTGGTGAATTTTCAGACGATGATCATCGAGCTTACCGGCATGGAAATCACCAACGCGTCCATGCTCGATGAGGCGACCGCCGCCGCCGAAGCGATGACGATGGCGATCCGGTCGTACCGCGGAAAACGTCCGCGAACGAGGGTCTGGGTCGACGATCGATTGCACCCCCAGACGATCGCCCATCTTACGACCCGGGCAGCCCCCCTCGAGGTTGAAGTCGTGGTTGCGCCGGCGGCGCAGTGGAACCTCCAGGAGGGAGATGTGGCTGGCGTGGTGCAGTATCCTGACACCGATGGGTCGGTGCGGGACTATCGGGATACGGTTGCCGCCCTCCATGACGCGGGAGCGTTGGCGATCGTGGCAACGGATCTGCTGTCCCTCACGCTGCTGTCGGCTCCCGGTGAGTGGGGAGCAGACATCGTCGTTGGTAACTCCCAACGGTTTGGCGTCCCCCTCGGCTATGGCGGCCCCCACGCGGCGTTTCTGGCAACCAGGGAAACCCTGAAGCGACTCATGCCGGGCAGACTGGTGGGCATCAGCAAGGACCGAAGCGGCCGTCCCGCTATGCGCCTCGCCCTTCAGACGAGAGAACAGCATATTCGCCGGGAAAAAGCGACAAGCAACATCTGTACGGCCCAGGTTCTGCTGGCGATCATGGCCTCGATGTACGCCGTGTATCACGGGCCGGAAGGGCTGCGCCGAATCGCGACGCGCATCACCGTCCTGGCCCATGCGCTCCGGGATGTGCTCAGACGGCACGGATTTCCCGTTGTCGAACGCGATCTCTTCGACACCGTGACGCTGGCCACCGACCACGTGACTCAGCAGCGTCTCATGGCAGCAGCGGAGACCGCAGGATTCAATCTTCGCGCCCACACGCACGGACACGTGGGTATATCCCTCGATGAGAAGAGCTCCGTGGATGAGCTGGTTACACTGCTGCAGGCCTTCGGCATTGATATCGACGCCACTGAGATGGAATCGGCCGTCGCCTCTACGCGGTATCGACCGGCCCTCACTCAGGAACGGACCTCTCCGTATCTCACGCATCGCGTGTTTCATGCGTATCGCAGCGAAACCCAGTTGCTTCGCTACATCACCACCCTTCAGAGTCGCGACCTTTCACTGGCTCAATCGATGATTCCCCTGGGAAGCTGCACGATGAAGCTCAATCCAACGGCAGCGATGGTTCCCATTACGTGGCCGGAGTTCGCCTCGATTCACCCCTATGCCCCACCATGGCAGGCCGGGGGGTACCGGATGCTGGCGGACGAGCTTTCGGCGTGGCTCAGCGATATCACCGGGTTCCACGGCTGCACCCTGCAACCCAACAGCGGTGCACACGGCGAGTACACCGGCCTCATGATCATCCGCTCCTGGCACCAAAGCCGGGGTGATCACAATCGCCGCATCTGTCTGGTCCCGGACTCCGCCCACGGCACGAACCCCGCCTCGGCAACCATGGCTGGGATGGAGGTTGTGGTCGTGAATAGTGCCGAGAACGGTGACATAGACCT